>JBCCRV010000302.1:0-8549 GCA_039201085.1 Myxococcota bacterium
AGCAAGCCTAAGCCAAGAAGCGCGACGCCCGCCGGGAAGCAGTTCGAAGCGCAATATGTCTTAGGTAAAGCAATCGCGATGCCAAAATGTCGAGCTCAGCGAGTTCGGCTAAAACCTTGGGTTTTTGAGCATTCACCTCGGCGATCGCCCTCGATTTCGACGATCTTTAGCCCGTTGGGCGGCCACTCGGCTGGCCAGCACTGACATGGATGTCATGGCTGGGCCAAAGCGCCCGTGGATCCTTCAGCGTCCGGAAGCCGCGCCGTTCGCTGACATGCATGTCTCCCGCACAGCCAGGCGCCACCATTGAAGCCCTAAGTCAGGCGCTCCTTCGCCGCCTGCGGCACGATTCCCTCTTTGCTCCCCTATTTGAGGATCTCTGGGAAGCGCTCAAGGACGCCGGCTCCGCAGAGGGCGCCGCGGCGGTGGAGTGTGCCTTGGTGCGCCACCGGCGTTCACCCAACAAGGAAGCCGAGCTCAACGTGTTTGTCGGTCACCTCGTCGCGGCGGCGGTGGATCATGGGCTGCCCCCAGCGTCTACGCGTCGCCTCGTGCGGCTGGCCGTTCAGCTGAGTGATGAACCAGCACGACTGGCGGTCTGAGCACCCACAACCACCATGCGATCGGGGATCACCTGTGGTTGCCGTCGGTGCATGAACAGGGCTCACCCTGCGTCGTAGGCGAGGTTGGACTGAAGCCAGCGCTCCACTTCGGGCACGTCCATCCCGGTGCGCACGGCGTAGTCTTCGACCTGATCGCGGTCCACCTTGCCCACGGCGAAGTAGCGTGAATCGGCGTGGTGTAGGTAAAGGCCAGACACACTGGCCGCAGGCGTCATCGCGAAGTGCTCGGTCAAAGCCATGCCAAGACCAGAGGCGTCGAGGAGCGCAAAGAGCGTCTTCTTGGGCGTGTGCTCGGGGCAAGCGGGGTAGCCAAAGGCCGGACGAATGCCGCGGTAGCGCTCGCGAATCAAGTCGTCGTTGGAGAAGCTCTCGTCTTCACCCATGTCCTTGCGCGCTTGCGCGTGAAGATACTCGGCGAAGGCTTCGGCGCAGCGGTCCGCCAGCGCCTTTACCATGATGGCGTTGTAGTCGTCGTTGTCGTCTTCATACGCCGCCGCAAGTTCCGCGACGCCCAAGCCCGCCGTAACGGCGAAGGCCCCGACGTAGTCGGCATGCCCCTTTGGCGCCACGTAGTCCACGAGTGAATGGTAGGGCGTGTCACCCTGCTTGACGGCCTGCTGGCGGAGCATGGGGAAGCGTGCGAGCTCCGTCTCGCGCGCTTCGTTTTCGAAGAGCACGATGTCGTCGCCGTCGCGGTTCGCAGGCCAAAAGCCGTAGACGCCGCTCGCGCGAATGCTGCCGTCGGCAATGATCTTCTCGAGCAGTTCCTGGCCGTTTTCGAAGAGCTCACGGGCGGCTTCGCCCACCTTTGGATGCTCGAGAATCGCCGGGTACTTGCCCTTCAGATCCCACGCGGAGAAGAACATCGTCCAATCGATGAAGGGTACGAGCTCGCGAAGGTCGAGGTTCTCGACCACGCGGGTACCGAGAAATGAAGGCTTGGCGATGTCCGCGACATCCCAGGAGGTGCTTACGCCGTTTTCGCGGGCGATTTCGATGGGCAGCATCGGACGCGACTGCTTCATCTCGAAGAGTGCGCGCATCTTCTCCTGCTCATGGCGATTCTTATCGTCGAAGGTCTTCCGGCGCTCTTCGTCCATGAGGTCCGAGACAACGCCCGTGACGCGCGATGCATCGAGTACATGGGCGACGGGTGCGTGGTACTTCGGCGCAATCTTGACCGCCGTGTGCTGCCGGCTCGTCGTCGCGCCCCCGATGAGAAGGGGCACCCGGAAGTCGAGGCGCTCCATCTCCTTGGCGACATGCACCATCTCGTCGAGCGAGGGCGTGATCAATCCGCTCAAGCCGATGACGTCGACTTCCTCTTCTCTCGCGCGCGTCAGGATCTCGCTCGCCGGCACCATGACGCCGAGGTCGACGACCTCGTAGTTGTTACAGCCAAGCACCACGCCGACAATGTTCTTGCCGATGTCGTGAACATCGCCCTTAACGGTGGCGAGCAACACTTTGCCCTGCGAGCTTGAGCCGCCTTCGTCCTTCTCGTCCTCCATAAAAGGCATGAGGTAGGCGACGGCCTTCTTCATGACGCGGGCCGACTTCACCACCTGCGGAAGGAACATCTTGCCGGCGCCGAAGAGCTCACCGACAACGCCCATGCCCGCCATCAGCGGGCCTTCGATCACTTCGAGGGGTTTGGCGAAGGCCTGGCGGGCTTCCTCCGTGTCTTCCTCGATGAAGTCGACGATGCCCTTCACGAGGGCGTGGCTGAGGCGCTCAGCGACGGGAGCCTCGCGCCAGCTTAGATCGACAACGCGCTTTTTGCCGGCGCCCTTGACGGTGTCGGCGAACTGCACGAGGCGCTCGGTGGCGTCGGACCGGCGCATGAAGAGCACGTCCTCAACGTGCTCGAGCAGGTCCTTCGGGATCTCCTCATAGACCTCGAGCTGGCCGGCGTTCACGATGCCCATGTCGAGGCCCGCATCGATGGCGGCATAGAGGAAGGCAGCGTGCATGGCTTCCCGAACCCGGTTGTTGCCTCGAAAGGAGAAGCTCAGGTTTGAGATGCCGCCACTGATTCGTACGCCGGGGCACCGCGCCTTGATCTCTCGCGTCGCTTCGATGAAGTCGAGGGCATAGCGGTCGTGCTCTTCGATGCCCGTCGCAACGGCGAAGACGTTGGGGTCGAATATGATGTCGGTTGGATCCCAGCCTTCGGCGACAAGGAGCTTGTAGGCGCGCTCGCAGATCTCGACTTTGCGCTCCTTCGTGTCCGCCTGACCCTTTTCGTCGAAGGCCATGATCACGGCCGCAGCGCCGTAGCGGCGCACGTCGCGGGCGCGGCTTAGGAACGCTTCTTCGCCTTCCTTGAGGCTGATCGAGTTCACGATGCACTTGCCTTGCACGCACTTGAGGCCGGCTTCGATGACGCTCCACTTGGAGCTATCGATCATGAAGGGAACGCGGGCAATCTCCGGTTCGGCACCGAGCAGATTCAGAAAGGTCGTCATCGCCTTCTCCGAATCGAGCATGCCTTCGTCCATGTTGATGTCGATGATGTTCGCGCCGCCACGAACCTGCTGAAGGGCGACATCCACGGCTTCGGCGTACTGGCCCTCTTTGACGAGACGCATGAAGCGCCGGGACCCCGTCACGTTCGTGCGTTCGCCCACCATCTGAAAACCCGAGGACTCGCGAAGGATGAGGGGCTCAAGGCCTGCATAGCGGCTCGTCTTTTCGATGGTCTTCGGGGCACGCGGCTTCAGTTCGTTCACCGACTCGGCGATTTCACGAACGTGGTCCGGCGTCGTGCCGCAGCATCCACCAAGCAGGTTGACGAG
Source organism: Myxococcota bacterium (assembly GCA_039201085.1). Classification (GTDB taxonomy): domain Bacteria; phylum Myxococcota_A; class Polyangia; order Polyangiales; family Houyiibacteriaceae; genus JBCCRV01. Next base: position 3,422 of record JBCCRV010000302.1, read on the forward strand.
ACCGGCGTCGGCGAACTCGCGCACAAGGCCCGCCATCGTGGGGCCATCCTGGTCGTAGCCTCCAAAGGCATTGGGCAAACCCGCGTTGGGGTAGCAGGACACGAAACAGTCGGCGACGTCGCTAAGGCGCTGGAGGAAGGGCCTCATCTCCTCGGCGCCGAGCGCGCAGTTGATGCCAACGCTGACCGGGCGGGCATGCTCGATCGAATGCCAGAACGCTTCGACCGTTTGGCCGCTCAGGGTGCGCCCGCTCTTGTCCGTGATCGTCACGCTGATCAGGATCGGCACTTCTTGAGCTCGGTCCGTGAAGGCCTTGGCGATCGCGGAGAGGGCGGCTTTGCAGTTCAACGTGTCGAAGATGGTCTCGACGAGCAGCAGGTCGACGCCGCTATCCAGCAGCGCATCCACCTGCTCGCGGTACGCGCCCTCGACCTCGTCGAAGTTCACGGCGCGAAAGCCGGGATCGTTCACGTCCGGCGAAAGACTGAGCGTTCGGTTCATCGGACCGATCGCGCCGGCGACGTAGCAGGCGCGGCTTGGGTCCTTGGCGACAACCGCGGCCACGGCGTCCTTGGCGCACTTCACGGACTCGACGTTGATTTCGCGGACGAGATGCTGGAGGTCGTAGTCGGCCTGAGCGACGGCGGTGGCCGCGAAGGTATTCGTTTCGATGATGTCGGCGCCGGCCTCCAGGTACTCGCGGTGAATCCCCGTGATCACGTCTGGACGGGTGATCGAAAGCAGGTCGCTATTGCCCTTGAGGTCGACGGGATGGTCCCCGAAGCGATCACCGCGGTAGTCGGCCTCTTCGAGGTCGTGCCGCTGGATCATCGTGCCCATGGCACCGTCCATGATGGCGATCCGCTTCTTGAGGATCTCCACAAGGGGATGGTCGATGGTCTCGGGGGTGGTCGGAGGGGCCGTCATGGGAGGTGCTTGCAGAAGGCGCGCCGCGGAGCGCCCATCGAGCGAGGGCTCGACCCGTGAAAGATGGGGCCCGGTGAACGGAAGGGCAAATGGGAAGCGCAGCATGTTCGACGTGGCGCCTAGGCGCCACTATGAGCGGGGCATGCGGGTCATCATCGTTGGATGTGGGTATGTAGGTGGTGAGCTGCTGCGCCGGCTTCGCGCTGCGGGGCGAGATGCCCTGGGCGTTCGCCGAAGCGCCTCGGAAGGCTGCCTTTCGGCCAATGTGCTGGACCTGTCGTCGCTCCGCCGGGCCCTGCCCGCGGGCCCGGCGGACCTTGTGTACGCGGTCAGCCCAAACGAGCGCTCCGACGAAGGCTACGAGCGGGCCTATGTGAGCGGACTGAAGAACGCGCTCAGCGCCGTCGATGCGCGCCGGGTCGTGCTCGTGAGCTCTAGCGGCGTGGTGCCAGCCAGCGGCGGTGCGTGGGTCGATGAGAAGACGCCCATCACGCTCGATGAACGCGCATCGTTTTCGGCCCGACGGCTGCGCGAGGGCGAGCGCGTCGCACTGGGCCGCGGCGGCAGCGTGCTCCGGCTTACGGGCATCTACGGTCCGGGTCGCGATCGGCTCTTGCGAAGCGTGGCATCCGGCGACGCCCGCATTCCGAAAGAGACGCTTTATACGAACCGGATTCATCGGGACGATGCGGCGGCAATGGCGGCCCATCTACTCGAGCTACCTCGGCCTGCGCCGGTCTACTTTGGCACGGACACGGTTGCGGCCACCTACGCAGAAGTGCTCACCTTCATCGCCGGTGAGCTTGGCGTACCGGTACCCCCGGAAGGACCGGCAAGCCGGCGCTCGAACAAACGGGTGAGCGGCGCCGCGATGGTGCGCTCCGGCTTTCGCCACCGCTTTCCAACGTACCGCGAGGGCTATGCCGCCATGATCGCCGAGCGGCGGGAAGAGTACGCGCGGCTCGCCGATGAAGCCGCGAACCGATGACAAGTGCGCTCAAGCGAGCCGCGGGTGACCGCAGCGCTCAGAGCCGACTTGCCGCGAGCGTGAACGAGCTTTCCGAGTAGCCGCGAACCGCAACGAAGAGCGGAGCGTCGGCAGCAAGGTCGATCTCGCAGCGCTCGCGCGAATCGGAGCGGTATGGACGGCAATCGTAGTCGGCTTCCGTCGGCGCCGCACCGATGCGCACGTAAAGGTCCGCGTCACCCTCTCCGTCGAGCTCGAACACGTAGCGACCAGCGGGTAAGACCGGCGTTTCGAAGTCCGTGCTTTCACCGCGAGCAAGCGCGCCGGCTTCACTCAGGCCGTTCCACTCGGGCTCGGCGACACCGCCGCCACCTGGCGTGAAGGTATTGTCTTGTTCGCCGGAGACGAGCACGACCTGCTGGCTGTCGATGTCCGCGAAGATCTGCTCATACGTGCGCGGGGCGTCGTAGGCGAGAAGTCCGTCGATGAGCGCTAACGTAGCCCGCGGCATCGAGCGGAAATAGGAGGGGAGCGCATTGCTGATGAGATCGAGGTACTTCGTGCCCTCCGCGTCGTCGGGGTTGATCTCTGCATGGGCATCCCAGAGGGCCGAGTCGACGTAGGCGTAGCTGTCGCAGCCGTTCATGAAGACCATGGCGTACTGGCCCTCGACCCACTGACCCTTGCGGGCGAGGGCGCGAATGTTTGCACCGAGTCCGGCGTGGCCGTTGTAGAAGATCAGGTCGGCGTCGCTGGAGAGCTCACCGTAGCGATCGTCAAAGGCCCGGCCGGCGGTTCGAACGTTGTCGACGAGCAGGGCAACGACCTCGACTTCGTTGCCGTCTGGGAGGATGCCGTGCCAGCGAAGTTCGTCATGCTCAACGCCGGGCGATGAAGGAATCACCTCCGGTTCGGTGCGAAGGTCCACGTTGCCGCTCGCGTATTCAGCCAGCGTGCGGTTCATTTCGCGGGCGAAGGTGTTGTAGGCGGCGATGCCCGCGTCGCCGCTGCTGGTCGCCCCATCCTCGTACTTGCCGAAGACGGCGACGACGCGAAGGATGTTGTCCTGCCAGACCAGATCATACTCGGGGAAGCGGCCCGTCGTCTGAATGTCGCTGGCCGAAACGTCTGCAACCGTTTCCATGATGCTGCCCTGCGCGAAGCTGCAGCCGCGACGCGACGGCCGGTAGTAGTACCACATGCTTCCCGAGTCGACGTCGTGGGCGCCCCAGTCGACGCAGCTGTGGCCGTATGTGTCGGCGAAGTCCGTGAGCGCGGAAGAGCGAACGTCGCGCGGAAGCTGAAGCGTGTACTCGTTTGGCACGTCGGCGCGACGCCCCCATGCGACGGGAAGGCGCGCCGAATAACGAACCAGGTACGTCCCGTCTTCTTGCGCCGCGACGTCGACGTCGCTGAGCTCGACCTGATCGAGGCGGCCGACGCCGCGCGAACCGTTCAGCTGGCCAACGGTATAGAGCAGCTGATTTTCGATCTGGCCGGCGGGGTTCCAAGAGCGGTCCGTGATGAGCTCGGCGTCGAAGCGAAAGTCCACGAACACCGCTTCGGCCGACGAGTCGGCCTTTCCAGGCTCGACCTTTCGCGTGGAAACGGCGCCGGGCGCTTCGGAGGCGCAGGCCGTGAGAAGGGCAAGGGCGAGGCAGCGACGAAGGTGCATGCCGGGGAGTTAGGCAACAATCGATCCAGAGGACCAATGGTCCGTTTATAGGGTTTTAGCCGCCAAGGGAGCGCAGAGTGGCCATACGCCTCGCCATCGCGGCTGGGGCCTTTAGTCTCCGGCGCATCCAGCTCGCGCGGGTGATACGATCGAGCTCCGATGCGCCCTTCGACCGCCTTCCTGCTCGTCGCTTTCGCCGCGTGCGGCGCCGACGAGGACTCCGAGCCTTCACAACCGCCCGTATCGGAAGCGAACGGTGGCGAATCCAACGCGAACGAGTCCAGCGCAAGCGGGGCCGGAGCCGCGGCAGGCGAGCCCAGCGCAAACGAGGCCGTGGGCGAAGACGAAGCCGTCGAGGCGGAAGGTGAGGGCGCGCCCTGGAGAGGTGACGAAGGCGCCGTACGGCTCGTCGTCGAAAGCGACCACGAGCTGCTCCGCTCCGAACAAGCGGTCATCCGCCGGCTCAGGTCGAACCTTGAGGAGGCTCAGCTGCAGATCGTGCAGAGCGACGCGGAAGAAGACCACCGGGCAGTCCTCGAGGCGTGGGCCGCGGGAGGCGAAGCGACCGTTCCGGCGGCCTGGCGCGGCGAAGGCCAGGTGATCGCCGTTTCCTTTCATCCGACCCTTGAAGAACGCGGCCGAAACTACTCACGTGGACCGCGTTCCTTTGCCGTGCTGCGAGCACCGGATTCGTCACCCGTGTACGCGGAGCGCATCGACGTTGGCATGCCCTACTACCGTGCTCAGCTGGCCGTGCGGGAAACGGCGTTCCTGGTGCGGGCGCTGCAATCGGAGCGAGCCCAATGATGAAGCGACGTATGGGCGCGCTCGCCCTTCTATTCCTTGGCGTCGGCGCGTTGCTTGACGCGAGCGATGCGAACGCCGGCTCGGCCCCGCTCGCGGTTCGCCTCGTGAACATGACGCCGGACCCCGTCGACGACGCTGGTCGGGCGTGCTCGGCGGCGATTCGGCGGGTCTTTCGCGCTGCTCGCGACCACGACAGCGATGAAGGGGTTGCGATGGTTACGCAGGGTGAAACCGCGTTGCGAACGCAGCTCGCGTCGGCGGACCTGCCCCCGGACTTCATGAGCTGGCCGGCAGCCCCCGTTGATGCGCTTCGCGAACGCACGCACGGCGATGACTACTTTCAGGCGCTCGTGCTCTTCGACTGCCGTCCGAGCGACAACGTTTTTCGTGCGGCGGTCTTTCCAAACGCCGGCGGCGTTACACATACCCGCGTCTCGCAGATCGTCACGAGCGATGGCTTCGCCGAGTGGATGAGCGCCCGACTTATCGAACAAGCCTGGATCGGTTTTGTGCCGTAGATTCCGCGTCCTTCGGCGAAAACGCAGAGACGCAGGGCGCAGGGATGCAGGAAGCGGAACGAAGAACGCTCGACGCTGAACCCTCTGCGTCGAGTGCTCGACGTCGAGCGCGGAAGGAGCTAGCCCGCATTCTTCACCAGATGGCGCGCCCTCGCACAAGCCTTCGAAATCGTTGAGGTATTTCTCTACGCTCAAATACAGTCCGTATTATCCGCTCCAAGAAATACCTCAACG
>JBCCRV010000303.1:0-8548 GCA_039201085.1 Myxococcota bacterium
CGTAAACTTGCTCGAGGTCCGCCACGCGATGGCGGTCTAAAATTTAGCGGTTCGCCTCTCTAGAGCTCATCCCAAAAGTCGCCGCGGCCATGTTTCCACCAGCTCACACGACCTTCAGCCATCCGCTCACCTCGAAAATGCTCGGCATTTACTTCGCTTCGAGGATGCTGAATTCCGCGCAACCTGATCAGAAACCTGGCCACGGCGATTCTTGCGATGAGCTCTAGTCCCAGCAGATCGCGTCGCCGGAAGGCTGGGGCTCGCAGGTCCAGCCGGGATCGCAGTCCGCGTCTCGCGTACACAGGCGCATGCAGATGCCTTCGCAGTCGAAGAAGGACACGCAGCTCGATGCGCTCTGACAAACGAGTCCTGCGCCGCAGGGCGCAGACGCGCTGCAGCGGTCGCCTTCCGCGCGGCACGCGGTGAGCAACAGCGCCGCGATCAGCCAGAAACGTTCGCTCACGGACACTCGAGCGATTCGCCGTGCGCACAGCCCGACGCAACGAGCAGGTTCGACGTCAAAAACCGCGCGGCGCACCTCATCGCCGTCGAGCGTACCAGAGCACGTACCTGCCCCGAGGGCGCAGCACTTAGACCGCGTTGGCGAGTTGGACGAGCTGGGCGAGCAAGCGCTCACTGGCGGCGCGACGAAGCTGCGGCGCGGTGGCGCTGAGACCCTGCATTGGGGTGAGCGTTGGCGTCGCTCCGCCGCTTCCTTGCGCCCCGAAGGAGGGCGGGCTCGCCGCTGGGGCGCGCGGCGCCGGCGCTCGCGGCGCCGATGGGCGAGGAAGGCCAGCCGGCGCCTGCGTTGTGGGCGCCTCCGCAGCGGGCACGGGAGGGCGCGCCGCCTCGGGAGGCAGCGTTTCCGTTGCTAGTTCTTCGTCCGCCACGGCGGAGCGCAGCGCATCGAGGTTCACGCTTGCGGTTCGCAAGCGGGGCGAAAGAAGGGAGTCGCGCATCTTCGATACAGCGCGGCTGACGCGCATTCGGCAGGCGCCTTCCTTGAGTCCAAAGGCTTCGGCGAGCTCGCCGTATTCGAGGCCGTGACCGAAGCGAAGCACCACCAGGGCGCGCTCGTTCTCTGAGAGAACCGCCAAGCCGGCGCGCAGGTCGCGATCGCGCGCAAGGAGGTCGTCGACGCGGGGCTCGTGCGCAGGCTGCGTGTCAACGTCTGCCGGATCGGGGTCGTCGAAGGGTGAGCGCTGGGTTGCACGCAGGTGATCGATGCAGCGGTTTCGCGCGATGCGCAAAAGCCAGGTGCGGGCCGACGCATCTCCGCGAAAGGAGCGGAGGGCGCCAAAGGCCCGGCTAAAGGCGTCCTGGCTTAGATCGTCCGCGGCGTCCGCGCCGGCCATCGCCGTGCACAAGGCACTGACGTCGTCGGCGTAGTGTTCGACCAGGCAGACGGCCGCCTTTTGAAAGTCCTGCTGCGCCAAATGGGCGCTGAACACCGCATCGCCGTGCATCGGAGAAATCAGTGGACGTCAGAGCGGCGCTTCTGTCACCGAAAAAAACGCGCTTCCAAAAAAGTCATGCGATTTCATGCGTTTGTAGCGCTGTTTGATTTTCTTTGTGCGCTTCTTCGGCCCCGATCGGTCCGTGAACGTGAAGGCCTTGGCCCTTCGGAAAAGGACACACACCATGATTCAGCTTCACCACGATCGACTCTCCTACGGCGGCGTTACCATCAGCTTTCAGCGCACGCTGCGCATCCCGGACGACGGCAAGGCCTACCCGCTGCCGCCCGGGCTCGGGCGCTTTCCCCTGCGCCGCGTGAACGACTATGCCGACCGGGTTCCCGCGAGCTGGGTCGCCCACGGCGGCGTGTTTCTGCCGATGTACCAGCGTGAAGCGATGTGGCTGAGCTTCGGCGCTGCCGAACCCACCGCGCTCAAGGTTGGTGTTGGCAAGATCTGCGCCGTCAGCGGCGAGCGCTGGAGCGACGGCCTTCGGGCTTCCGCGCAGAACTACGTGGTAGCGGGCACCCAGCCTTGGCTCGACGGCATCGCGACGGGCCACGGCACGGTCCGGCAGTTCGTCGCGATGCCCCTAGGGCTGGGCTACACCGTCGAAGGGCAAGTGACGGGCGAGGAGGTGCACGGCGGCATTCAGCTCCAGGCCTATCCGGCAAAGCCCGGCGCGATTCCACCCCCGCCGCCGCGCATGCGCTCCGCCATGCCTATGGGCGCCGCCACGTCCATGTGCGCGCCCATGCCGTGTGCGCCGCAGGATGGGGAAATGGGCATCGCTGCGGGAGGTCGCATGACGCAGAAGATCTACCCAGACCCGCACGGCTTAAAGGTGTGGGATCAAACGGCGGGCAAGCGGCTCTTCGTGCACATCGTCAACAGCATGCAGTGGCGCGAGATCACCGGTGAGGAGCCGCCGTCCACGCCCGTCACGGCCAAGTCGTACGCGAACGCCGGCTTTCCGTGGTTCAAACTCTACGACGAAGCGGCGCCCACGATTGCACCAAGCGATGCGCTCGCCGGCGTCAAGTCGATTAAGGCGATCGACGCAGGGTCGTCGACGGTGCCCCTTCAAGACGATGAAAGCATCATGCCCGCCAAGGTGCATGGCCTGCCTCTCTCCGTCGCAGACGGTGAGTGGTAGAGCTAAAAAGCCGACCGCGATTCGAGGACACGGAGTTTATGCGATCGGAGTTAGCGCTTGAAGCGTGGGCGTGAGGGGTGAAGCGTGGGCGTGTGAACGCGGGCGGCCGCTATCGGACCCATCACCCGTCACTCCTCACTCTTCCCCCGCCACTCTTCCCTCTGCACCACGCTGAGGGGCTGCGCCGACGCGGGCCCTGAATCGCCGCCGCTTAGTTGGCCGGACCAGCCGATGTCCGCTCTGCCCACGAACTTTGCTAGTCAGCCCACGTCGCTGTCGCCAAATCGCCGTCGGCTGTTTAGTCGGTCCGAAAGCGCGCCGCGATCTCCGCGCCGTGCGTGCCTATGAGCCGTTCGCGCGCTGCGCCTACGAGCCGCATGGCGCCGTCGAAATCGCCGCCGCCGACGATCTCGCTTTCGACCGCGCGAATCGTTTCGCCGGTCGGAAAGCCTTCGGTGCTGAGGCAGCGCTCGTAGGTCACGTCCGCTTCGTCCCGGTGAAGGGCGCCGAAACGGCCGCCCACGGAGCAGCGGTACACCCAAAGCGGGCCGGTCTCATTGGCGGACGATGCCCAGACCGTGCGCATCGCAAAGGCGCGGCCCTCCGAAACGGTGCGGCAGTGACTGACCTCCACGTTTTCGGAGCGTTCGGTGCGGCCATCGCGGCCGAGCGACACGTTGAGGAGCACGGTGCCGGCGGCGTTGCCATCGACCAGCGTTTCGCCGCGCACCGTGACCCGGCGATGGCCGCCTTTGAGCCAAAAGCAGTGGGTGCTCCGGCAGCCCCGCGCCGTGTTGTCTTCAAAGAGGCTCTCGTCAAGGGCGAAGGTGTCGTAGCCGGCGACGCCATTTCCCCCGCCGGGGCCCATATTTTCGAAGACGTTGGAAACGATCGCGATGTGCCTTCGGTGAGGACCGCCGGAGATGAAGATGGCCGCGGGGTTGTCGTTTCCGACCTGACCGCGCTCCAAGTTGCGAAAGTGGTTTCGCCAAAAGACGCCGCGGTCGAAGCGCGTGTTCGCCCAAATGAAATGGGCGTTGTTCACATCCTGGCGCCCGCCATCAAAGGTGAGGCCGCCGAAGAACATGTCGTCGCCGTTGCCGCCGGTGAACACGATCTTCGCGCGCCGGCAGTCGAAGACCGGTGTTTCGTCGGGAAAGGCCAGCCACGCCGTGGGCGAGGTGCCGCCGCTTAGGCGCACGTTGCCGCTGGCTTCGGGATCGCCCACCAGCGTGTAGTCGCCGCCGCGAAACACCGCGATGCGTCCCGCGAAGCGCGTGTCGCCTGCGCTGCCGTAGAGCGCCTCAAAACCCACTAGCGGTGCCTCACGGGTGCCGTCGCCGGGGCTGCCCGCCGGAGCCACAAAGACGAACCGCGTGCGATCTACCTCGATGCGCCACTCGACGATCAAGGCGTTGCCTTCTTGGTCTGTCACACGAACCGCCACGTCAAACACATCCCCGTCGCTGCCTTCCGGCGGCGTCCACTGTACGACGCCGTAGTCTGGCGTTCGTTCGAGGGTGCCATCGCGTTCCTCGAGAAAGGCGCCAACGCGCATGCCCATCGGACCGCGTAGAAGTTCGTAATGGAACGGCCACGCGCCGCCGCGAACGGCGACAGGGCGTTCGTAGCGCACGCCGGCGTACGCATAGCGGTACACGCTGAGCTCGCTGAGTTCGGCCATCGGCCGGGGAGCCACCACGTCCATCGGCATCTTTGCCGGCGTGAAGAACCCTTCTTCCAGCTGAAAGGCCCCCGCCGGTCCGGCGTCGGGCGCGCCCTCGTCGGACATACCTCCGTCCATGGCGCCTTCGTCCGGTCGTCCTTCGTCGGGAAGGACCGCGTCACGCGCTTGAAGGTCGACGAGCGCGTGGTCAGACGGAGCGACGTCGACGCTGCTGTCCATCATCGAGCCGTCCAGCACCGATCCGTCCCCCGCGGCACCGTCGTCGTCGCCGCATCCCAGGGCAGCAAGGGCCGCAGACTGCAGGAGAAAGGGACGCCGGCCCAGCGTTCGGCGCGCGGGGGTCGAATCGCTCATGGGAGAAGCGTTCCCGCGAGGCACCCGCCGGCGCCCGGATGACACCGGGCGCTCCCTCGCCCGCCTAAAAGGACGAGAGGGTTCAGATGAGAAAGGCGCAGGCGACTCATACGCACGAGGCTGCCACGGCGCATCGCTCGCCGGCCCTAAGCTCTCCTAAGCTATGCGCACCCGAAGCCACGGAAAAACGCTGCTCCGCCCGACGCGCTTAGGGGCGATAAGGCTCGAAGCCTTGCGCGCGCGTGAAAGTCCGCCGACGTTGAAGACGTGCTGCAAGAGGCAGGTCTGCAATGGTGTCGCGGCAGGAAGGCGAGTGGGCTGATCGTCTTGATGCTCGGCGCGGGCTGCGGCTACCTTGGCGTGGAAGAAGGGCTCGATGTCAACGCGGGGCGTGACGCCGCGGCCCTGGTTGATGGCGCACGTGCGGACGGCGGGCGTGATGACGAAGCCGATGCGGCTGCGGGCGACCCGCCGCCGGATTTCCGGGCCGCAGATGCGCCCACCGACGGCGTCGAACCTGGTGCCGACGCGAGGATTGACGATCTCGGTGTGGACGTTGTCGTCGATGCAGTCGCGGATGGCTCAGCTACGAGCTTGGTCTTCGACGACGACTTCGAAGACGACAGCCTTGACGATTGGCTTCGTCTGCACGTCGTCGAAGGACGCGCGGCCCAGTATACGCTCCTCGACGTGAACTCGACGGTCCCCGGTGCCTTGGTGATTGAACCGACGCGCACGCCTGGCTGGTTTGAAAACGGCGATGCGCCTCTGATCTATCGGGAGGTGAATGGGAACTTTGCCATCGAAGCCAACGTGGAAGCGTTCGCCGCTGGTGGTGTTGGGCGTCCTTCGTCGAACTTCAACTCCGTTGGCGTGATGGTACGTGAACCCGCCGACCCCGTTTCCGCGGAGAACCATGTGATGGTCAATCTCGGCCGTCAGAACTCGTCCGGCATCGGCAGCGAGTCGAAGAACACCACGGATGGACGCAGTCGGCTCACGACCGCGGCGGGGGAGGCCGCAGGCCACGTTCTTCTCTGCCGCGTGGGACCGACGCTGCGCACCTACGTGCGATACGTGGGCATGCCGTGGGTGCTGCTCCAGGAATACGAGCGTCCAGACCTGCCGGACGCCTTGCAGGCCGGCATGGTGGCGAACGGATTCTCCGGACCGGACCTTCGCGCCGTCGTGTACGAGGTGGGCATTCGCGAAGTGAACGCCCTAGACGGCTGCCTGGATGGCGCCGACGGCGGCTAAGGGGCGCTTGGTCGTCGGCTCGCGAGAGGAATGGGCTGCAGTGCGCTTCGCCCGCGTTGCTGTGAGCGAGCGCGGTGGCTGTACGCGCGGACGGACCGCGTAAATAAGCGTGCTCACCGTGCTACGTGTGTTGAAGGCGGCGGACGGTGCCGGTGAGTCGGTAGCCGTCTTCTTCCGTCAATACGTAGCCGCGTTCTTCGCCGAGGGTCTTGCGCAGCTTTCGAATGGCGACGTGCACCTTCGAGTCGTGTCGAAGGGGATGGTAGCTCGACTCGCCCCACGCGTGTTCGACGAGCGCTTCCTTCGTCGCCGTTCCGCCGCGTTCGGCCATCGTTTCGAGAATGCGCCAGAGAAGACGCGTCTTGGCGAGGGGAACGGACGAACCGTCCTGGTTCCATACGGACTGATGGATGTAGTCGAGCCCCCACACGGGGCCATCTTCCTCAACGACCAGGTCAAAGCTTACGCCCGACCAGAGGGCCCGAAGGCGCGCGCTCAGCGCGCTGTCTGGCGTTGAACCGGTGAGTACGAAGGTGGCTCGGCGGGCAGCGGCGGGCGCGACGTTGTGAGCCGCGGCGACGCGTTCGAGCGTTGCGACGTCTCGACGGCCTTGTAGAAGGAGCGCGCGCATGCGCCAGCGCGGCGACGCAAGCTGCTCGGACCACTGCAGCAAGCGCTCGGCGCATGCGTCGCAGCCTTCGTCGCTCCCGTGCAGCAGCAGCGCATCACCGCGCACCAAGTCGATGTGGGCCTGGAGCGTCTGCATCTGCCGTTTTGCGCTCTGCGCGCGCAGCGAATCGAGTTCTTCGAGGACGCCCTCGGTGGATGAACCATCGTGAAGGCTCGCGTCGATGCGGGCCAGGTTGGCATCGATCGCCGCCACGTCGTTGGGAAGCCACGCGTGCTTGGCGGGGGCGGTCGGCCGGTCCGCGCGAAGGGCCTCGGCGCGGCGGTGCGTGGCTTCCAGCAAGCTAAAGACACGCACGTCGACGTCCTCGGCGACGTCCATGGCCGCCAGCAGCGGCGCTTCGAGCTTCGCGAACTCCCCGCGCGTCAGGGCAAGCTCGCCGTCCAGTTGGGCAAGCTCGGGCCGAAGCCGGGACATGCCACGGGTGAAGGGGCGCACCAGGTCGAGCAGGTCCGAGGCTTCGCTTAGACGGCCCTGGGCGAAACGGATTCGCGCGGCGAGCAATCGTGCTCGGCGCCCCACGAGCAATCGGCGCTGACCGCGCGGCCGACGCAGCACGCGGTCGAGGAGGTTGTCGGCCCGTTCGAGAACGCCGCGGTGAAAGAACGCCGCGGCGACGTCCAAGAGGCACTCGGGCGCCGCGTCGTTCAACTGGCTGACAAACTCACCGAGCTCGAGCGTCGTGTTCGCGCCCGCGAGGGTGGCGATGTGAAGCCGCAGCGCCTCCGCCTCAAGGCCGGAGACGTCGGTGATCACCTTTTCGGCGCCCGGCAAGTCCCCGAGCGAGAGGTGGCAGCGCGCGGCCAGCGTGAGCGCTGCCGCATCCTTCTGACCCTTGAGGGTGACGAGCGCTTCCTGAGGCTGGCCAGAGAGGTATTGGGTTGCTGCCCAAGGAAGGGCGTCTTCGTCGCGCAGCGTAGGCGCGCGTTGAACGGACGCAAGCACGGTGGAGTTGCCAAGTTCCACGGCGCTTCGAAGCTTCCACGGCACGAGTCCGCTGGCGTCGACTTTGGCGATCAGTGACCACACGGTGGGCGCGTGACCGTGCGCGAAAAGCTCTTCGCCACATTCCTGGAGAAGTTCGACCATGCGTGCGCCTTGGCCGTGCACCTGCAGGAGGCGAAGCGCCTCGAGCTGGGCGATCGGGCTCGCTTCCGCCCGAAGCGCCTCCGCTAGCGCAATCTCGTCCTCCGAGGAGCGCATCGCCGGCGGAAAGAGAAAGCTTCGCACCTGGTCGTGGGCGACGAGCCCGCCGCTACGCTCGTAGACGAGGCCGCGCTGCAAAAGGGCCGCCACGTCGACGTCGTTGGCTCCTGTCGCACGAAGAAGCACCGGCAAGGGAAGGGGCATGCGAAGGGAGGCCAGCGCGCGTAAAAAGCGTGGATGCTCGATCGACGTGAGCACGCCTTCGCGGCTGAGCTCAACGCCCCGGGTACCGGCCGCCAGGAACTGCTTGAGCAACCAAGGCGAGCCGGCGCAAGAGGCGACGGCGGCCGCCGCTGCGTCCGCCGAGGATGCGAGGGTCGCTGCGAGTTCCTGGAGCGGCGATGGCTGCATCGCGCCGAGTTCCAGTGTGTATTCGGGCAGTCCCGCGAGCGCCTCAAACGAACGGGTCGTAAAGATCCACTTCGACCGGCGCGCATAGGCGGCGACCTGCCGCACAAGTTCGATCATCTCGCCGGCATCGCTGTGATGAAGGTCGTCGACGAGAACCGCAAACTCGTGCTGTTCGCTGAGATCGATCGCCAGCGCCACGAGTTCCTCCGGATCGCCGCGCAGCGCCGCGATGTCCGCGCTGGTATCCCGCGATACATCGACGAGCTGCTGCGCAAGGTTGAGGCGCACTTGGTCACCGGGTTCGTCCGGTGCGATTCGCAGCAGCAGCGAACGCTGCCGCCGCTCGGGAAGCAAGTTTGCAAGGGCTTGGCAAGCGAGCTCGGTTTTTCCAA
>JBCCRV010000304.1:0-8517 GCA_039201085.1 Myxococcota bacterium
ATAGGAAAGACCCATCACCGGCGGCCGAGGGCCCGCAAGGGCGGAACGGGCAGCATCAGGCAGGTCATCTGCCAAGATGACAACCGGCGCTGCGCCACGTGTGATAACCTCGACATGCGTGAACCAGCCCCAGCCCCCCGCCAGCGATAAGGCGCCGTCAGGCCGGGCTGGACCGACCTGCACCAAAGGCCTGAAGTACGGACGATGCCGGGTCACAGCGTGGCTTGATCAACCGCCATCGCGCGCAAGGGCACGCGCGCATCCATTGGCAGTTCCGCACCGATCACAAGCATTTCCTGTGCCTCAAACGTGGCGGCGAACCATGCCGCGAGGGCCACCGCATCCCCGAACCGCCCGGCGGGAAGAAGCGAAGCCGCGAGCGCGAGCCAACCCGCGGCGATCGTCCAAAAGACGCCCGTGCCAAAGTCGGAGGGGACAATCGTGATCATTACCCACGCGTTGAGCGACGCCACCGCCATACGCGTACGCACCCGCATGCCAGTGGCCGGAAGCGCCTCACTCGTTTTAGGCGGTATCGGCACCGGGCCAGCTAAGCACGCTCACGCTCTCACGGGGGTAAAATTCCATGCATCGTCAGCAATGAGATGTGTGCGAGAATCAGGTAAGGTCTCGCAGTGCGCATTTGCCACCAGTGCGGAGCACAGAGTTCGCTTGAGGATCGCTTTTGCGCCTCGTGCGGCGCCGCGTTGATGAAAGAATCGGGTGTTTCCACCGATCCGCTCGTTGGGCGCACCGTCGGCGGCAGCTACGTGCTGCAGGAAATCGTTGGCGTCGGCGGCATGGGACGCGTGTACCGCGCCGTGCAGAGCACGCTGGGCCGCACCGTCGCGATCAAGGTGATCCACCCCCACCTGCTCGGTGATGACCAAACGGTGGCGCGCTTCTACACGGAAGCCCGAGCAAGCAGCCGGCTAAACCACCCCAATAGCGTCAGCATCATCGACTTCGGCCGCACGGACGACGGCATTCTCTACCTCGCGATGGAGTTCCTCTCGGGCAAGGACCTCGCCATGGTCATGCACGAGGAAGGCCCTCTCCCCTTCAAGCGCACCTGCGACCTGCTCATCGAAGTTCTCAGCGCCCTCGAAGAAGCGCACGTAAACGACATCGTTCATCGCGACCTCAAGCCAGAGAACATCATTTTGCAGCGGCTCGGTTCGGGCCAGGACCTCGTGAAGGTTGTGGACTTCGGTCTCGCCACGATCGTCGGCGGCAACAGCACCTCCATCACCAAGCCCGGTCTCGTCTGCGGCACGCCGGACTACATGGCGCCGGAGCAGGGCAAGGGCGAAGACGTGGACGGCCGCGGCGATCTCTACGCCCTCGGCGTGGTGCTCTACGAGCTGCTCGCCGACCGCCTTCCGTTCGAAGATGAGACGCCCACCAAGGTGGTCCTTCGCCACATTCACGACCCCGTCCCCGACCCACGGACCGCGGCGCCCCATCGCGGGATTCCCGATGCGTTGGCGCAAATCACAATGCGCGCCCTCGCGAAGGACCGAAACGAACGCTTTCAGACCGCCCGCGAAATGGCCGCCGCCCTTCGCATGACGCGCGAAGCGCTCGCCGCAAAGAACGTCGCGCGCATCCCCTGCCCCGCGTGCGGCGCCGAGAATCCCGTCGGCATGCGCTTCTGTGGAAGCTGCGGCGCGCGACTCACGGGCACGATGGCCACGCCGCCGTCCGGCATTGCCCATCGCTCGTCCTTTCGCCCCACGACCGAAAGCGTGCGCCCCTTGGTGGGCCGCGAAGCGGAGCTCGCCCAGCTCGTTCAGAACGCTTCACAGCGCGGCGTTAGCGCGGTCATCGGCGAGTCGGGCGTCGGAAAAACGCGGCTGCTTGCCGAAGCGGCCGAGCAGCTCGCCCGAAGCGGCGCGATGGTCGTCGCGTCCGGGGCGCATCCATTGGGAGCCCCCGTGCCCTACGAAGCGATTCGCCAACTGGTGGAGGGCGTCACCGGCACATCCGTCGAGGCGCTCCAGTCCGACGCGCGCTTCGACGATCCCCTCGTACTGGCAGGCCTCGACGAACTGAACCGGCCCGAAGGACTCTTCGCGCGCACGCCCGCCCCACGCACGGGCGCCGTTGCCCGCGCACTCGGTCGTGCCGTCGAGCTTTCCGGCGCGCGCAACGTCGTGCTCTTCGTCGACGATCTCGATGAGTGTGACGGCCTCACGCGCCAAGTGGTCGAACGCCTGTCGAAGACCGCCGTTCCCGGGCTCGCGATCGCCTATGGCGCGGACGCCGCCCTCAACCAGCTCGGCGAGCACCCGGCGATCGACCTACCGCCCCTCAACGCCCGTGACGCCGAGCGGATGCTGACTGGCAAGGAGCCCCCGACCTTCGACATGGAAGGTCATTTCCTTCCCCTCTACATCGAACAGCTTGCGGGCCTTGGCGCGCGAAGCGTGGCCGACGAGGGCCTTCCCGAACGGCTTGCGGACGCCGTCGGCCGTCGCCTCGACCGCCTCGACCTGCCCGCCCGTCGCCTGCTGCAGGCGCTCGCGGCCTTCGGCGGCCGCGCCACCTTCGACGACCTCGGCCGCGTTCTCCAGGCCGACGACCTCGCCGCGGCGGACCGCCTCCAGCGAAGCAACCTCCTCGTCGCCGAGGAGGGCAGCGTTCGCATTCCGCACCCGTTCATCTCACGGCTGATCGAAGCGTTCATTCCCGCCGAGGCGCGCAAGGTACTGCACCGCGAAATCGGCAGCCTGGCCGAAGGCAGCGGCGAGCCCCTGGAGGTGATCGCCGAACACGCGTTCCGGTCCGGTGAGACCATGCGCACGCTCATGACGCTGGAGCGCATGGGCGACGGCGCATCCAAGCGCGGCGATCATGGCGCGGCCGTGCTCGCCTACCGGCGCTCGCTCGATCTTGCGCGCCGCGAGATGCTGGAAAGCGGCGACGTTGTGATGGACACGGCGATCGTGTCCTTCAGCCGGAAGCTCGCGTGGTCCTTGGCCCTGGCCGGCGACCTTTCGCGGGCCGACGGTGTACTGCGGGAAGTGCTCGAGCTAAGCGGACCGGCCTCGATTTCGCGGGCCCGCATGTATGTGGTGTTGGGGCGCATCGCCGGCCTGCGCGATCGGCCGCGGGATGCCATGCGGTTCTTCGGTCAAGCCCTGGAGATCGCCGCCGGCGAAGACGCCCGAACGGAGCTCGAACTTCAGCTGGCCTTGGGCGAGCTCCGCTCCTCGGACGACGATGCCGACGGCGCGGCGAACGCGTACCGGCGGGCTCTGGAGCTCTCCGAACCCGGCGACTCGGACCACGTGCTGGCCCAGTTCGCGCTCGCCGAGGCGTGCTTGCGAAGCGGTGCCTCGGACCGCGCTCGCGCGGAGGCAGAAACGGCCGTCACCCTGGCCACGGAACGCGGCGCCGACTCGCTCATCGCGCGCGGCCAAGGCCTGCTTGGACTGCTCGCGCGTGAAACGGGCGACGAGTTGGAGTCGCGCGAGCGCTTTCGCGCGGCGGTCACCTTCGCCTCCCGCGCCGGCGACATGGCAAGCGCCGAACGCTGGCGAAACGAGCTCGGCACGCTTCCTGAGTTTGCCGCGAGCTAGCGAGAAACCTGGCCACAATGCCGCCCGGCGATTTGTGCCGAGACGGCGATGAATGCGGCGTCCGAATCCGCAGCGCCTTCAAGAGCCATAGGGTTTAGGTTGGGGCTACGGGCGGCGTGGTCTCAAAGCGACGACGCGGCATGGCTGATCCGGTCTCTCGCTCCTGTTCCCAAGCGACGTTTGCGGGTGGTCCCGTCTCCCAATTGCGAAATCAACGGCACTTTCCACCAACACTGGATATCGCAAAGCAACGGTTCTGCTGATGCAACAGCCTGTTGCGTTTTTTTCATCGTTCCCCGGCGAAGAAGCCTGGCTTTTGAGGCATTTTGAATCCGCATGTGCGTTCGCGCATTGAACCGACGGCTGCTAGCTTGCCGGCCTCATGCGTACTTGCCTTTCACGACTGCCCCTTCTTTTCCTTGTTGTGGCGGCGTGTGCGCCGATGGAACCAACGCCTGCCGAGTTCGCGATTGTCGGCGGCGAGCGCACCAATTTCAACGAGCCGGCCGTCGTCGCGGTCGTCAACCTCGCCGGCGGCCTCTGTACGGGTACCGTGATCGCCCCTCGCGTCGTACTGACGGCCAAGCACTGCGTGCAGGGAAGCGGCGCCGCCGAACCGTTTCCGGTGGGCAACTTCATCATCGGCTTCGGCGACCGCATCCGTGGCTTTCAGCGCACCCTTCGCGTCGAGTCGGTGTGGACGACGCCCGGCGCGTGGCGCAGCGACGGGCGGCTCTCGGGTCTCATCGGCGAGGACATCGCGCTCATCACCCTTCGCAGCGAAGCGGACGTGACGCCGATTCCGATCTTTCGTGAAAACCCGCGCAGTCAGATCGGTCAAACGCACCGCGTCGTCGGCTTTGGCCAGATCCCGAACGGCGGCTCCGGTGTGAAGTACCGCGTTTTCACCACCATGAACTCCGTAAGCGGCAACGTGATCAGCACTCCACCGGCCACCTGTCAGGGCGACTCGGGCGGTCCGATGATCACCGAGTCCGAACAGGTCGTGGGCGTAACCTCCTTTGGAACCGGAACGTGCGGCGCCAGCGGCGTCTTCAACGGCTACAACCGCATCGACCCGTTCCTCGAAGACATCGATCGCATTCTTCGCGAGTCGGGCGAATGCGTTCCCTCCGAAGAGATCTGCAACGGCTCCGACGACAACTGCGATGGCACCGTTGACGAAGGCTGCAGCGCCCTCGGCGAAACCTGCACCGCGGACAGCGAGTGCGGCACGCAGCGATGCGAGAGCGTCGGTGGCGTGAGCATCTGCGTGTCCGACTGCGACGCGACCCAGCCATTCACCTGTGACGAAGGCTTCTACTGTGAGGCAGCCGGTGGGTGCGTGGGACGATGCGTGCCGGGAACGGCTGGCTCACTGCGGGTGGGCGAGGCCTGCGAGCGCGACACGGAGTGCGCCTCCCTTCGCTGCCAGGACATCCTCGGAACGCGCATTTGCCGGACGCCCTGCCGTTCGAACGACGGACTTTGCTTCGATGGAGAGATCTGCGCCGCTCCACCCGGCGCCTGCGGCGGATGCATCACCGCCGGGATTTTCGCCGAACCCGCGGCCATCGGCGAACGCTGCGAAACGGACGCGAATTGCTCGAGCGGCCAGTGCCGTCGCGACGATCCGGATCTTGAGTTCGGCGCATGCACGGCGCCCTGTGAAGCCGACGAAGACTGCGGGCGCAACCTGCACTGCCGAACGACGATCGCCGACGACGGCAGCGCCAGCGGTGAATGCGTACTCGGTCCACGCAGCGGCGTCGGCGGCCAGTGCGAAGCGAGCGGCGATTGTGCCGCTGGCCTATTCTGCGCGGACCGCGGCGACTTCGCGTGGTGCAGCCAGGTGTGCAGCACAGGCGACGAATGCCCGCCGGGCTTCGGATGCAGCCCCGTGGGTGACGTGAGCATCTGCGTTCCCGATGCCAGCCCCGTTGGCTCGAGCTGCTCCGCTGCCGAGGACTGCCTCAGCGGCCTTTGCGAAGGCGGCCAGTGCACCCGCCTGTGCGCGCCCGAGACCCCCTGCGAAACCGGTCTCGTGTGCCGCCAATCGGACTCGGGCGAGGGCCGCTGCGTCGTGCCCGAATCCGCCGGCGAAGCCGACCCTGGCGGAGGCGGTGGTGGCGGATGCCAAGCCGCTGGCGGCGCCCCCGCCCTCTCTGCGCTTTTGCTTGCGCTCTTCGCCGTGCGTCGTCGACGCGAGCACCCCTAACCGCATTCGCAAGGCCGCATCGGTCTTGACCCGCGGCCCGATGGCCGCATCACTCCACCGCTTCCCGGCCTTTCGCTCCCACCGGCTTCGCCGCCCCTTGCCCTGATCTGTCTCGAGCCATGCGCGTTTCCCTACTCTCCCTTCTTCTCTCCTTCTCCCTCGCCTGTGCGGCCGACGTCTCCTTCGAGGCGACGCAGTCGCCCATCGTGGATGGCACCCCGGAGAGCGGCTTCGAGGAGGTCATGTTCCTTTTCAACAACGCCCAGGGCAGCGCCTGCACCGCGACGCTGATTGCGCCCCTCGTCGCCCTGACGGCCAAGCACTGCGTGCAGGATGGCAACCGCGCCCGAGCGGCGGCGGCACGCAACTTCTTCCTGTTCGTCGGTCCGAGCGCCAACCGCCCGCGGCGCCAGTACAACATCCGGGAAGTGCGCCCGGCTCCCGGCCGCTGGGACATTCGCGACGCGTCCGACGTGGCCCTGCTGATCCTCTCTGCGCCCGCCTTTGAGACGCCCCGCGCGGTGAGCTTTGAAAACCCCACCCGTCTTGCACGAACGCAGTTCACGGCGATCGGCTACGGGCAGACGCCCGCCGGCCGCAGCGGCACGAAGTTCCGCACCGAGAAGGTCGTCGATGGCGTGAGCCAGGGCGTGATCTTCGTGCGACCGAGCGTTTGCCAGGGTGACTCGGGCGGACCGCTCATCGGCTACGACGGCGCCATTTGGGGCGTGGCCAGCTTCATCTTCAGCGAAGACGGCCGTCAGCCTCGCTGCGGCACGGCGCCGGGCGCCTACAACTCGATCCAGGCCTATCAGGAGATGATCGAAACGGCCATCGAGGAAACGGGCGGCTGCTTCCCAACGGAAGAGGTCTGCAACAACATCGACGACGACTGCAACGGCGAGGTCGACGAAGGCTGCACGGCCCTCGGCGAAGTGTGCATCACAAACGAAGAATGCTCGTCCGAGCTTTGCCAGACGACCACCGGCGGCACGATCTGCACGCAAGAGTGCGATCCGCTCCGCCCCCGCATCGGTTGCCCTGCGGGCTTCCTGTGTGAGTCGACCGCGAACTCCTGCAGCGGCCTCTGCGCACCGGACAACGAACTCAGCCTCGAGCTGGGGGCGGCGTGCAGCCGCAACGCGGACTGCGCGAGCGGCGTCTGCGCCGATAGCGTTTGTGCCGCGCCCTGCGCGCCCGGCCGCGGCCTTTGCCTGGCCGACGAGGTTTGCGCCGCGCCCGACAGCGGTTGCGGCGCTTGCGTCGCCGCAGACACCCGCCCCGGCCCGCGCAACCTCGGCGAAAGCTGCGACACCAACGAAGACTGCCGCGAGGGCAACTGCTTCGAGGCGTCGGGCGTGGCCTACTGCTCACGCACCTGCGAGGACGACGCCGGCTGCGGTGAAGGCTTCTACTGCCGCACGAACACCTGCATCCTCGGCCAGCGCGAAGGCACGGGCGGCGCCTGCGTCGACAACGACGACTGCGCCGGCGGCTTCTGCGTGACCGAGGGCGAGCGCACGTGGTGCTCGGACTTCTGCACCACCAGCGAGGAATGCCCCGACGGCTTCGCTTGCTCGGCTGTGGGCGACGCCATGATCTGCCAGCCGGAGCTCGCGCTCGTCGGCGAAGCCTGCGAGACCAACGACGAGTGCACGGACGCGCTCTGCGTCACCGCTGCCGGCGGTTCACGCTGCAGCCGCTTCTGCAGCGACCAGAACCCATGCTCGCCGGGCTTCGAATGCGTCCGCGTGGGCGCAAACGGCGTCTGCCTCCAGCCCTTCTCGGAGACCGGACCGGAAACGTCCGGTACACCCGACGCGGGTACCGGCGGCGGCGACGGCGGCGGCGGAAGCGGCGGTTGCAGCACGGCGCCCCTGAGCTCCGCGCCCTGGCTTCCACTCGGACTGCTGTTCGTCGCGCGACGCCGCAAGCAGTAGCGCCTGGGGCTCCCATCGGGGGAGCCACGCCCAAAGACGATCGACGTCCGGAGCCCGCGCCGTTTTCGGCTGCGGGCTTCGTGCATTCTCGCATATCCGTCGCCCTCACCATCACCCCCACCGGCTCCGCGGCCCTCACCGTCACCGGCACCTTCGCCGGCTCCTTCGCCACCACCCTCACCGTCGCCCTCGCCTTCACTCCTTCTCCATCCGGGAATGGGGATGGGATGGGGACGGGGATGGGGACGGGGATGGGGATGGGGACGGGGATGGGGATGGGGACGGCTTGGGCGCGGGTGCGGGTGCGGACGTCGGCGAGTCGGATGGGGGGGAATCCGCATTGGGCTTTGGTGTCTTCAGACCCCGAATGGCGCACGTTCCGCGCCGGCGATTTACGGCCTCGGCCTAATCTGCGGGGACCACGGGTGGCCGAAAATCGCCGTCACGGAACCTGCGCCGTGAGGGGGTATGAAGACACCAAATCCCAATCCTTCTCAGTTCAACTCCAAATCCTTTCGTGCGCTCGACAAGGCCTACTTGCTCATCTCGACGCTCGTTCCCGTGGTGGCGGCGGTTGGCCGGCGCAACCGGGCGCTCAAGGTGCAGCTTGAGCGCGCCGCTTCGAGCATTCCCTTGAACCTCAGCGAAGGCTGGGGGCTTCAGGGTGGCAATAAGCGTACGCGCTACCTATCCGCCCTTGGGTCCGCGCGTGAGGTCGCGTCCATCGTCGAGGTCGCGCGCCGCTGGCGCTACATCTCCGATTCACAGGCGTCGG
>JBCCRV010000305.1:0-8493 GCA_039201085.1 Myxococcota bacterium
GAGCGGGAAGCGTGAGCGGAAGCGTGAGCGGGAAGCGTGAGCGGGAAGCGTGAGCGGGAAGCGTGAGCGGGAAGCGTGAGCGGGAAGCGTGAGCGGGAAGCGTGAGCGGGAAGCGTGAGCGGGAAGCGTGAGCGTGAGCGGGAAGCGTGAGCGGGAAGCGTGAGCGGGAAGCGTGAGCGGGAAGCGTGAGCGGGAAGCGTGAGCGGGAAGCGTGAGCGGGAAGCGTGAGCTCTTCACTCAGGAGGACTGCTCGCTCCATTGGTCGCGTAGGGGACGGCATAGTGAATGTGGGCGCGCGACTTCAGCGTCCGCACCCATTGCTCCAGCGCTGAAGCGACGCGTCGGCGAACGATCCAAACGCGAAGGCCTTCGCGCGCGCTTTCGAGATCCTGACCGACAAAAGGATGCTCGCCGGATTCGTACACCTGCGTAACCTGCGCATCGGTGACGCGGCTGTCGTCGCGGAGCTGCGCCTCCAAGAAGATGCCCGCGCGGGCACGGCGCACGGCGGCTTCTTCCAGCTCGTCCGGTCCCGCGCCCACGGAGGCGAGCACCTCCGCCGCACGCTCGCGGCCACCGGCCATGGCTTCGAGGCGCTGGAGCTCCCGACGGATCACCTGCGGCGTCGGCGCGGGTAAGTCGCGCTGACGTGCTTCGCGCGCGAGGAGCACCTCGCCGACCAGTTCCTCGAGCGATGCCGCGAGGAGATCGGACGGCAGTGTACTGCGAACCACGGCCCCCTCGCCGGCTAGGTGAAGGCGCGCACGTAGGTCGACGTCACTGCGCAGGATCACCTCGTCTTCCACCAGTGCCGCCACGCCGTCGACGCGGTACTGAGCGCTACCCGCCCCCGACCAAAGGCTGATTGCGAGGATGGCGAGCAGGAAGCCTCCGGACGCGGGCACGGACGCATGCTAGCAGAGCCGCCCGCAAAGGCGCCTACTTCGAACGGACTCGAAGGAACTCGAGGAATGCTTCGGCGGTCTCGTAGTGCTGCGGCGAAAGGGCATCCACCAGGGTGTGTAGCCGCTTGGTTTTGTCCGTGCTTTCGGCGGGCGGGGGCGCTGCTTCCTCCTCCTCCTCTGGAGCGACCGTATCGGCGGAAGGCACCGGCCACTCGGGGCGCGGGACGGGTGCGAGATCGTGCGCCGAAAGCCACGCCTCCATACATGCCCGCAAACGCTCGGAGCGAAAGGCAAACCAGCGCTCGCGTTCGACGGGGTGGGAAATGAGCACGTCCTTGAAACGCCGGAACGCGCCCTTGCCATCGATGGCCGCTGTCAGCCCGTCGCGAAGCTCGTCCGTTTCGACGGTCTCAATGAAGCGCTCCATCCATCGGTACTGCTCGCGCGAAGACACGGCGTTTACACGAATCTGCATCGGGTCTCGGCTGAGCCGTGCACGCATGCCGGGCTCCGCCACGCCGTCCACAAGACGGGTCACGTCGCCGGTCTCGAGATGCAAAAAGCTATGCACCTCCGGCGCATTGTTCTCAAAGGCGTCTTCTAGCGCGTCCCACGCCACGGGAATCGGTCGTTTTTCTGCCATCGCTCGCTTGGGGGGAGGGCCCCTCGTCCAAGGTCGAGGCTACCCCATTTCCTCGGTCCGCAGGGATAAACGAGGGGAAGTCGTTGATCTTCCTGGTTCGCGCCGCAAGGACTGGTTCCGGGAGCGGGCGCAGGCTTTGGTTTGGGTTCGGGCGACGGTTCGGGCGACGGCGGTGGTTTGGGTTCGGGCGACGGTTCGGGCGACGGCGATGGTTCGGGGTCCGGCGGTGGTTTGGGTTCGGGCGACGGTTCGGGCGACGGCGATGGTTCGGGGTCCGGCGGTGGTTTGGGTTCCGGCGACGGTTCGGGCGACGGCGATGGTTCGGGGTCCGGCGGTGGTTTGGGTTCCGGCGACGGCGATGGTTCGGGGTCGGCGATGGTTCGGGAACGGGCGCTGGTTCGGGAACGGGCGACGGGTCCGGTTCGGGCAACGGGTCGGGAGCGCGCGACGGGTGGCGGGTCCGGTTCGGACGATGGGTCCGGTTCGGGCGATGGGTCCGGTTCGGGCGATGGGTCCGGTTCGGGCGACAGGTCCGGAGCGGGTGACGGTGTCGACGTGTTCCGACGAAGGCGGCTCGTCGACGGCGCCCGTGCCTTTCGGTAGGCTCGTCACGATGGCCGGGCCCCGGTGGATAAAGGAAGCGCTTGGTCTGCTGGCGGCGGCGTACGCCGCCGTTGGGTGCACGTTTTCCTTTCCACTAAGCGAGATCCCGGACGGGGGCGCGGACGATGCTGCGCCGGACGCGCCGGACGTTGGTGCCGACGCCATCGATTCAAACGAGCTCGACGCGCCCGCCGATGCAGCCATCGACCAGCGCATCGAACCGATCGATCCTAATCCCGTCGGGTTTGGCGCGGACGTCACCGGCGGCACCGGCCGTGGCACTCGGCGCATCACGACTTCGTCGGGCGTGCGCGCGGCCGCCGCGGAAGGCAACGCCGAGCTCATCATCGAGCTCGACAACCCGGATGCCGTTCCGCAGATCGCCGGCACGCTCGGCGACAACCTGACCATCGACGGTACACGCTCGCCGCGACCCCTTGTCCTCGTCGCGTCGAGTGCGGTCAACGTCGGCAACAACGTGGTGCTGCGCAACCTTGCGCTGATAGGCCGGGGAAACGACCAACTGCTCCGCATCTGCGGCGCCACGGGCATGCTGCTCGACCATGTGACCTTCTTCAACACTCAGGAGCCTTCGCTCGAGATCGGCCAAGCGAGCGAGGTCAGCGTGCTCAACAGCCTATTTCTGGGCGAAGCCCAAGGCGGCGGCGTGGTGATCGACGATGGTTGCTCAGCCGACGTTGTACAGCCCTCCGCAATCACCTTCGCGCGAAACGGCTTCGTCGGCGTGCAGCGTCAAACGCCCGCCATCATCGCTGGGGGTGACGTGGAAGTGGTGAACAACCTCGTCCGCGGATTCGGCGACTCAGCCATCAGCGTTGGGGGCTGCGATAGCTGCGGCTACGACTGCAGCCTCGGTTCGATGCCTGCGCCAGGCCTGAGCCTCGATCTCGTCGGCAACCTCCTTTTTGAGGGGCGCGCGAATCCGATCTCGTGTGGCGGACCCCCGTCGAGCCTTTTTGCCGCCCGGAATACCCTCGACGGTGAGTTGCTCACGCCCGACCAAGGCGACGCGCCGGTCGTAAACTCGGGCGACTTTGAACTTACGACGGCGCAGCTCGCGACGTTGGTTCCCACGCTGGGCGATCCACGCTCCTCCTCCGTCGAAACCACGTTCGGCGATCAAGCCATCGCGTTCTCAGCGGAAGACGCTCGTAGATCGCTCGCCGAAGCGTTAGAAAACACCTCCGATGGCCGATGATGCAACCACCGTCGACGCACCGCGGGGCGAACCGGTGCGCGAAATTGGCCTGGAGGTGGTGGACGGGCCCGACAAGGGCCTGCGCCTCGAACCCACGGACAAGGTCATTCGCATCGGCTCCGCCGAGGGCAACACGCTGCGGCTCAGCGACCGGCAAGTCAGCCGCTTTCACGTCGACATCACGCGATCCGGCACGCGCATCGACGTGAAGGATCTCGATTCGACGAACGGCACCTTCGTGGGCGGCGCGCGCTTTCGCGGCGCCACGGCAAGCGTGGAAAGCGGCGCGGTCCTTCGGGTGGGCAAAAACCACCTTCGGGTTTTTGACGGCGAGACCCGCGTCGTTCCCGTGCGCAACAGCGAGCGTCTCGGCGCCATGCTGGGAACGTCGAAGGCCATGCGGGACGTCATGGACCGCATCGAAACGCTCGCCCAGCGCGAGACGCCCGTGCTCTTCTACGGCGAGAGCGGCACCGGCAAGGAAGTCAGCGCCCGCACGCTGCACGCCCAAAGCCCGCGCGACGGCGAGCCCTTCATCACCGTCGACTGCGGGGCAGTGGCCGCCAACCTGTTCGAAAGCACACTTTTCGGACACGAACGCGGCGCCTTCACGGGCGCGAGCCAACAGCATCTCGGCGCCTTTGAGCGCGCCGGCCGCGGAACGCTCTTTCTCGATGAAATCGGCGAGCTTCGCCCGGAGCAGCAAACCGCGCTGCTCGGCGTACTCGAGCGCCGCGAGTTCGTTCGCGTCGGCGGTTCACGAACGCTTCAGTTCAACGGGCGCGTGGTCGCGGCAACGAATCGCGATCTGCGCGCGGACGTCAACGCGGGCACCTTTCGCCTCGACCTCTACTACCGCCTGGCCATCGTGACCGTCGAGCTGCCGCCGCTCCGGCAGCGACGGGACGATATTCCCCTGCTGCTTCAGCACTTCATTGAGGAAGAAGGCGATCCGCGCCCGCCAAAGGAAGTCTTTGGCGAGTCCTACGCGAGCCTGCTGACGCACTCCTGGCCGGGCAACGCCCGTGAGCTGCGAAACATCGTCGCCGGGGCCCTGGCCCTGGGCACGGTGCCCGAGTTGCTTTCGGCGACGCCGACGCCGGCCGAAGCCGAGGGCGGCATTCGCTACGACGATCTGCTTCAGCTGCCCTATAAGGTCGCCAAAGCCGAGGTCGGCAACCGGCTTGAGCGGCTCTACATCGAACACCTTCTCGGCCTTAGCGAAGGCAACGTCTCACGCGCGGCGCGCCTCGGTCAGATGAACCGTACGCACCTCATCGACTTGATGAAGAAGCACCAACTTCGGTAAGTTGGGGAGTGTCCAAGCTAGGACGTTTGCCCCTCGTGGGCGACACGATCGATCGCTACCAGGTGCTCGCCGAACTCGCCCACGGCGGCATGGCGGCGGTCTATGCGGTGGGTCGGCAGACCGATAGCTTCACCAAGATCTTCGCGATGAAGGTGATGCTGCCGCACCTCGTGAGCGACGAGCACTTCGTCAACATGTTCATGGACGAAGCGCGCATCGCGGCCTTCGTGCAGCATTCGAACGTCGTTCAGGTCTTCGACGTGGGCATGAACGGTCAAACGCCCTACCTCGTGATGGAATACCTGAAGGGTCAATCGCTTTCGGCCCTCCGGCGGCGCGTGCCGAACCTTCCGATGGCAGCGCGCCTGCTCATTCTTGCCGAAGCCGCGCGCGGACTTCACGCAGCCCACCACGCGAAGAACGAAAGTGGCGAAGCCCTTCAAGTCGTGCACCGCGACGTGAGCCCGCAAAACATTCACATCTCCTACGACGGGTCCGTCAAGGTGGTGGACTTTGGGATCGCAGCCGCCGAAGGCCGGGTGACCCGCACGCGCACCGGCGAAGTGAAGGGCAAGTTTAGCTACGCGGCCCCGGAACAGCTGCGCGGCTCGCGCGACTTCGACCTTCGCCTCGACCTCTGGGCGCTCGGCGTCGTCGCATGGGAACTGCTGGCCAAAGGGCGGCTCTTTCGCGCGCAGAACGACTCGGACACGGTCTACAACGTGCTTCACCAAGACGTGCCCGACCTCTCGGAGCGAGGCGTACCCGACGCGGCAGCGGCCATCGTGGAGGCGTGCCTCCAGCGTACGCCGGAGCTGCGCCCCGCAAGCGCCCTGGCGGTGGAGCGGGCCTTTCGCGAAGCGATGCTGAGTCTCGAGGGCTACGACAGCACGCAGCTTGGCGAATTGATGAACGAGACCTTCTCGGCCGAACGGGCCGTCGAAGAAGACCGCGTAGCCACGGCTATCGGCACGCCGCGCGAGCCGGTACGCGTGAACGAAGAAACGTCGGACCGTATCGGCGGCGTCGAAGCGATGAGCGAACCGCCAAGGGGAAGCGCGAGCCGTGGACGCTGGGTGGCCCTCGGCGGACTTGTGGCGCTTGGTCTCGGTGCGGCCGGGTGGGGTCTTCGCGATGCCCCGGCTTCCACGAGCGCTCCCGTCGATCCATCCCCGCCCGCCTCGACGCCCGATGCGGTGCCGACAGAAACGCTGCCTACGGAACCGGTACCGACGGAACCGCTGCCGATCGAAGCAGAGCGTGCGCTCGCAGCGCCCCCCGAGCCGGCACCGGCGGGCGAGGCCGAAGGCGCCGGTGCGCCCGCCCAGACGGAGGCGACGATGAACGTCGCGCCCCCCCAGCCGGCACCGGCGGGCGAGGCCGAAGGCGCCGGTGCGCCCGCCCAGACGGAGGCGACGATGAACGTCGCTCCCACCAAGATGCGCCGCCGTCGACGCCGGCCCGCGAGCGCGACCCCCTCGATGCAGCGCCTTCTGAACCCCTACGGCGATCGAGTCTCGACGCCCGGTCCGTGTTTTCTTAGGCTTCTGCCATGGCGTCCTTCGCACCGGCACGGACGTTCGCGGCGATGGCCCTGCACGTTCTTGCGGCGCTTACCCTCGCGTGGCCCGCGTCCGCCCAAGCGCAGCAGGCCGAGCCGGCGGCACCGAGCGGGCGAGAGCTTTACCGGCTCGGCGCCGAGGCCTTCGACGCATCGCGCTTCGACGAAGCCTACGAGTTTTTCCGACGTTCCTACGAACGGGACGGTTTTCCGCAGGTGCTTCAGGCGATGGGCCTTTGCCAGCTTGAACTCGGCCATCCAGTGCAGGCCGTGGCGCACTTCGAAGAAGCCATTGCGAGCGAAGGCCTCAGCAGCGACCAGGAAGAAGCGGTGGCGGCGGACCTGCGCGCCGCCCGCTCCAGACTGGCGACGCTGGCCTTCGTCGGCGAAGGCGAAGCCCGCGTGGGAAACGAACGCTGCCCCCTCCCCTGCGAGATCGCCGTCGACCCGGGCGCAGTGACGTACGCGCTGGGCGGCGCCGAACGCGTGGTCACCCTAAACGCCGGCGAGCGGCGCGAAGTCGTCGCCGTGCGCGAAGTGATCACCCAAACCGTGGAAGCGCCGGCGGCGACGAGCGAACCGGTGCGTGACGACCGGCGCCGGCCCGGGCGAGTTCTAGCCGCCATTGGCGGGTCCCTCGCTGCCGTCGGCGTGGCCGGTACGGTGGGCTTCGGTTTGCGGGCGCGAAACCTTCGGGACGAATGGAGCGTTCCCGAAAACCGCTCACCGGATCTTTCCGAACGCGGCAACCAGAGCCGTCGCATCACCAACGCGTCGATCGGCGTCGCCGCAGTCGGCGGACTGGTGCTCGTGACGGGCCTCATTCTCCTTGCGCGCAGCCCGAGCGACGAGCGCGTGAGCGACCTCCGGCTGCGCTGGTAGCGTCGGCGCGGCCATGCAGTGATTGTCGGTTTTGACCGACGGCGAAACAAGAGTTTCGCTTTCTGCGGCCATGTCGCCCGCCCTTTGGCCTCTGGTACGCGCCTTGCGACGGCGATGGCCATGCTCAAACGCCGAACACTGCTCCAAGGCCTGGGACTCGCCTCCTTGGCCCCGTTCGCTCCTCTCCATCCCCGGGCCCGCGCCAGCGCCGACGCCCCGCTACGACTCGTCGTCGTCACCACGGGCAACGGTTCGGTGCTTCCCGCTTGGCGGCCTCGCCAAGGCGGCGACTGGCTTCCGCATGGCGCCGAGCTGGCCGGCAGTACGAGCGAGATTCTCGCGCCCCTGCTGGAGCGTCATGCGGAAAGCACCCTGCTTCTCGACGGCATCGACCTCGGCGCGGTCAAGGACGCGTCGGGAGATGTCATGGGCAGCGTCAGCCACAACGGCCATCAGGCCATCTTCACCGGTCGCTACCAAGAGGGCGAAAGCTACGACGGCCCCGGAAACGCCGAGGGTATCTACCCCGGCGGCCCCTCCGTCGATCAGATCATCGCGGACGCGATCGGCTCGAGCACGCCGGTCCATTCATTGGCCCTCTCGCTCGACCGACAGCGGTTCGCGGACGGGCGGCACGTCATCAGCTACGCGGAGGACGGGACCCCCGTCCTTCCCATGTCCGAGTCGGAGGTGATTCACCGGACGCTCTTTGAGGGCGCCGTAAGCGACGACGCGCCGGATCGCGACGCCCTTCGGCGCGCGCGCCTGCTCGGCCACACGCAGGCCGAACTGGATACGCTGGCCCGATCGAGCTTGCCGAGCAGCGATGTTCGCCGCCTTGAGCAGCACCGTTCGTTCGTGGCCGACCTTCGTGCGCGGGCAAGCGTGTCGTCCCGAAGCTGCATCGTTCCGCCCGTTCCCGAAGACACCACGCGACAGGCACGCAGCATCAACCATCAGAAACTTATCGCCCAGGCTTTCGCCTGCGATCGGACCCGCGTCGTAAGCTACGTGGTGACGGGCGAATCGCGCTCGTCCGGATGGGACGGCCCCTTCGGCGGCCATCACGGCGTGTCCCATGCGACCCGCGGAAGCGTGGATGCAGTCTACGAAATGATTCGCATCAAGCAGCAGGAAGCCGAGTGGGTGGCCGGCCTCGTCGACGAACTCAAAGCGATGCCCGAAGGCGACGGCTCGGTCTTCGACAGCACCGTCATCGTGTGGGGCACCACGATGGGCCACGGCGGTCAGCACACCGAGTGGGGGGCGCCATGGACGATTCTGCAGGGGTCGCGCGGGCCCGGGGAAATGGGCCCCAACCGTAGACTGCTAGATTGGCCCCAACAAAACGTCGAAGAGTGGGGGGGGCGA
>JBCCRV010000306.1:0-8491 GCA_039201085.1 Myxococcota bacterium
AGAGCGTCCCCAGGCCCCAGGCCCCCCCACCCAGGCCCTCGCCAGGCCACACCCAGGCCCTCGCCAGGCCCAGTCTCTGCCGGTTTCGACAGACGACGTGTGCGAGGCGCGATGACGAAAAAGACGAAGAGCGTCCCCAGGCCCCAGGCCCCCCAGGCCAGAATGGACCCGATCGGCGCTCGTGGTCGGCCGGGTGATGGGCCACGGCTGTCCGCTCGGGGACCGTTTTCTTCATTGGCGACTGGCCCGGCTTTGCCGAAGCGGCCGGCTTGAGTACGAAGGTTCGCTGGGTGCGCTGCGAGACTTTCGCGTGAAACGTTTGGCCGCTGGATAGCGTTCCACCGGCGCTCCGTCGATGCGACGACGCTCCTTCGGAGAGTGAGTTGCGGGATGCGTCTGGGCTTCAACGCCGCACGAACGTACGACGCTGGGATGTAGCCGCCCAGGAACGTCGCGTAGTCACTCATACCCTCTTCCCGAGTTGACTGTATCGCGTGCTATTCCGGAGCGTCGATGTACCGCTGAAGCCCTGCTGGGGGTCGCCGAAAAGCTCGTCTGGGGCGTGAAGTCGTTGGCTTCGCCGACAACTGCACCCTTCTGCAAAGGCGTCAGAAGCGATCCGGGCCCAACGCGACCGCCGAGGTCGGGCGTTCACCGCTGGTTCACTTCTTCCAACTACCTCACGCCCGCATCTGCGTCCGTTCCGGCGTCGGCTCCGGCGTCGCTCGAGCCGATGCATGCTCGACCCGCGCCGACGCGTTGGCACCTGAGGCCTTCGGAGCACACGCCCGTTTCCCCGGTTCCGCACGGCGCGCCTTCGCTTAGCTGCACGACGCGTTCCGGAACGAACCGTCCGACGCGCGGTCGAGCGCCGCGCGCATCGATGGTGAAGCTTACCGGTTCGCGCTGCATGATCTCACACGTCGACAGCGAGACGGGATCGGTGCAACAGACGTTCGCGACGTCTACGTCGAGCTCCAAGCTAAGCTCGAACATGGTGTGCGGTGTGGGGTTGAGGGGGCTTGGACCGAATCCGTACATTCCTTGCCCGACTTCGGGGTTCGGCTCGTCGTTCAGGAGCACCTCGACGCGGCCATTGCCGTACACCTTCATCGTGACCTTCGTGTCCTCGAGCGTGAACTGAAAGTGGTTGAAGCAATCGGGCCGAATGCCTTCGGTGTTCGCTCGCCAGTCGTTGAGCAGGTAGAGATGCCCGTCCGCGTAGTCGAGGTAGAGGTCCGTCATCACACCTTCTTGGGGCACGACATGCGCCCATTCTTCGCCGGTGAAGGAGCCGTCCACCACGTGTGGGGCGACCGGCTCGCCTGAGTCGGTGAGCACAGGAGCGGGCAGCGCCGGGCACTGCGTATCGCAACGCTCGCCGGGCTGGCACTCGTTAGGGCAACTGTACTCGTCGTTTTGCACTTCCTCGCACTCCTCAAGCTCGTTGCATACGAGGCGGACGCTGCGTCTCGGTTCGACGCCTCCTTCGCACATCGGCCGCCGCTCCCCTTCACCGCAGTGGAGGCAAAGCGCAGCCAAGGTCAGGCCGCAGGCAGTGAAATTCGTAAAGGCATAAGTCATCTCGCTTCAATCCGATCTGCGCGAGTTCTGCCCCGACGACGAGGTTGTGAGAACACGCACGCCGAAAGTCTAGCGGCTCTGTCGCGCTCCGAAGTTGCTCAGGCTTCAGTCGGGCGACCCCGGGCTGAAGTTCGACGACGCCCTGCGAAATGCGCCTTTGACGGAACTTGCTGCTGATGGTGGAACTGGCTTCGTTTCAAAGTTGGCTTCGGCGGCTTCCTGGGGCTACGTCGTGCACCTTCGATTCGCCCTGGGATCGATAGTGATTTCATTGATTGCGTCCGCGGAGCTCTTGAGCTAAGAGCGCGATCCCCATTTTGCCGCACGGCGCTTTGGGGCAGGCCCACTCACAAATCCCGGCTTTATCGGCGTGAGTGTAACCCGAGAAGAGAAATGACCAACTACGTACCTAGACTGCAGAAGAAGTACCGCGACGAGACGATTGCGCTCCTGATGAAGGAGTTCGCTTTTGGGAACCCGATGGAGGTGCCCGAGCTGAAGAAGATGGTCGTGAACATGGGCCTCGGCGAGGCCGTTCAGAACGCGAAAATCGTGGAAAAGGCCGTCGGAGAACTCGGTCAAATCACCGGCCAGAAGGCCGTCGTGACCCGCGCCAAGAAGTCCATCGCGACCTTCAAGCTCCGCCAGGGCATGCCCATCGGCGCCATGGTGACCCTTCGCCGCGACCGTATGTGGGAGTTCGCCGACCGCCTCATCACCTTCGCGCTGCCCCGCACGCGCGACTTCAAGGGCGTGAGCAACAAGGCCTTTGACGGCCGCGGCAACTACACGCTCGGCGTCAAAGAGCAGATCATCTTTCCCGAGATCGACTACGACAAAATCGACAAGATCAAGGGCATGAACATCACCTTTGTGACGTCGGCAACCACCGACGAGCACGGCCGGGCGCTCCTCAAGGGCCTCGGCATGCCCCTCCGTAAGTAGGCGCTTAGAAAGAGATATTTCGCCATGATGACCGATCCCATCGCTGACATGCTTACGCGTCTTCGGAACGCGGCCCTGGCCAACCAGGACCGCACCGACATTCCCCTCTCGAAGCTCAAGGTGAACGTTGCCAAAATCCTCAAGCAAGAGGGTTACGTCACCGACTACGAAGTGGGCGAGCGCTCGCTCACCGTTCACATGAAGTACGGCAAGGGCCGTCGCTGTGCCTTCATCGGCATTCGCCGCGCCAGCCGTCCGGGCCGCCGTCTCTATGTCGGCAGCAAGGACATTCCCAAGGTTCACAACGGTCTTGGCGTCGCCATCATGAGCACGTCCCAGGGCCTGATGACGGACAAGCGCGCCCGCGAAATCAACGTCGGCGGCGAAGTCCTCTGCGAGGTGTGGTGATGGCTACGCAAGAGGTCACCAAGCAAAGCCGCAACGGCAAGAAGCCCGTCGCGATCCCCGGCGGCGTGAACGTGACCATTGCTGGTCAGAGCGTCACGGTGAAGGGCCCGAAGGGCGAGCTGAACCGCACGTTCCGCGACGAGGTTGTCGTGAGCCAGGAGAACGCGGAGATCCTCGTTCGTCCCGCAAACGGCGCCGGTCAGGCCGGTCTTCAGTTCCAGGGCCTTACGCGCGCTTTGCTGAACAACATGGTTCAGGGCGTCACCGAGGGGTACAAGCGCAGCTTGGACTTCCGCGGCGTCGGTTACCGCGCCGAGTTCAAGGACGGTCACCTCAAGATGACCGTGGGCCTTTCCCATCAGCCCGTGCTGGCGATTCCCGCCGTGGTCAACGTCAAGATCGAGCAGATCGATGTGGCCGGTACGAAGTTCCCCCGCGTGCACCTCGAGTCGATCGACAAGGAAGTCGTCGGTCGGGTCGCTGCCCGCATTCGCAGCATTCGCCCGCCCAACCCCTACGGCGGTAAGGGCGTTCGCTACACCGGCGAGAAGATTCGCGAGAAGGCCGGCAAGTCCGGCAAGTAGACCAAGAGACGCTGAGAAGAGAAGATTATGAACAAGCAGCAACAGGGTCGACTTCGTCGCAAGCGCCGCATTCGCGGCAAGGTCAGCGGAACCGCCGAGCGTCCGCGCCTCACGGTGTTTCGCAGCGCCACCCACATCTACGCCCAGCTCATCGACGACACCTCGGGCCGCACCCTTGCGTCCAGCTCCAGCAAGTCGAAGGGCTTCTCCGCCGAAGGCGGGAAGACCGAGCGCGCCAAGGCGGTGGGCCAGGCCGTCGCCGAAGCTGCCAAGCAGGCCGGCATCGCAAACGTCGTTTTTGATCGAAACGGCTACATCTATCACGGCCGCGTGAAGGCCCTTGCCGAGGGCGCCCGCGAGGGCGGCCTCAACTTCTGAGCACTGTCTCCACTAGAAGAGAAAAGCCATGGCGTACTCCAGCGAAATCATCGACCCGAACACCCTCGAAGACATCACCGAGCGGGTCATCTTCATCAACCGCGTTGCCAAGGTCGTCAAGGGCGGCCGCCGCTTCAGCTTCTCGGCGCTGGTCGTCGTGGGCGACGGCGCGGGCCACGTGGGCGTTGGCCTTGGTAAGGCCAACGAGGTCCCCGATTCGATCCGAAAAGGGTCCGAAGCGGCGAAGAAGAGCATGTTCCGCGTGCCCCTCGTCGGAAACACGATTCCCCACCGCGTCGTTGGCCACCACGGCGCCGGCCGCGTGATGCTCCGCCCGGCCTCGACCGGTACGGGCGTCATCGCCGGCGGTGCCATGCGCGCCGTCCTTGAGGCGGCGGGCGTGAAGGACGTGCTCGCGAAGATTCTCAACACCACCAACCCGCACAACGTGGTGGGCGCAACGGCGGATGCCTTGCGTCAGCTCGAAGACGTGCAGATGGTCGCGGCCCGCCGCGGTCTCAACCCCGAACAGGTCGCAGCCCAATGAGCGCTTCCCACTCGTCATCCTCGCACCTCAAGGTCACGCAGCTGAAGAGCGGCATCGGCCGTCCCTACAAGCAGAAGCGCATCCTCAAGGGCCTCGGGCTTCGCGGCATCAACAAGTCGGTGGTCGTGGCCAACACGCCCGACTTTCGCGGCGCCATCAAGAAGGTCCTCCACCTCGTTCACGTCGAAGAGACGAACGGCTGAACGAAGGAACATCGTCATGAGTGAAGAACAGAACAGCACGCCCATCCTTTCCCGCCTTCGGGCTCCGGAAGGCGCGGTGCGTCCGAAAAAGCGAAAAGGGCGCGGCATCGGCAGCGGCCTCGGTAAGACGGCCGGCAAGGGCATGAAGGGTCAGAAGGCCCGCAGCCCCGGCAACTTCTCGAAGCTTGGCTTCGAGGGTGGCCAGATGCCCCTCTACCGTCGTCTTCCGAAGTTCGGCTTCAACAACAGCCGCTTCGCGAAGAAGATCGCGACCTTCAACGTGGGCGACCTCGCCCGCTTCGAAGCCGGCGCGGTGGTCAACGAGGCCAGCCTTCGTGAGCACGGCCTGCTTTCGCGCCGCGTTGACGGCATCAAGATCCTCGGCGGTGGCGACCTCAACAAGTCGCTGACGGTCAAGGTGAGCGCCTTCAGCAAGAGCGCGAAGGAAAAGATCGAACAGGCCGGCGGCACCGCTGAGGTGGTGAGCTAGCGCACAACAGCGGCTCGGCTATCGCCTGCCCCGTCTGCCGATGCGGACGGGGACGTTCTTTTGACGTGCGCGGACCAGCCGAAGTGGCTATCGAGAACCCTCCATGAGCGTCTTTGCGAATATCGCCAAGATCCCCGAGCTTCGTCGGCGGATCCTCTTCACGCTGGGCATGCTGGCCGTGTACCGCGTGGGTATCTACGTCACGACGCCGGGTGTAAACCGCAACGTCCTTCAGGAGACGATGCGGGCGCAGTCCGGGGGCTTCTTGGGCATGTTTAATCTCTTCAGCGGCGGTGCCCTGGAGCAGATGTCGATCTTCGCCCTGAACATCATGCCCTACGTCACGGCGAGCATCATTCTCTCGCTCCTGGGCGTGGTCGTGAAGCCCCTCGAAGAGCTCCGTAAGGAGGGCGAGGCCGGCCAGCGCAAGATCAACCAGTATACGCGCTACGGCACGATCATTCTCTCGATCATTCAGGGCATGGGCATCGCCTACTGGCTTGAGGGTCTGAGCGGTCAGGCGGCCGGCGGCGGCCTCGGCGGCACGATTGGCGAAGTCGTTCGCGATCCAGGCTGGACCTTCCGTTTCATGACGGTCCTCTCGCTCACGACGGGCACGGCGTTCCTCATGTGGCTCGGTGAACAGATCACCGAACGCGGCATCGGCAACGGCATCAGCCTCATCATCTTCGCCGGCATCGTCGCGAACCTTCCGGACGCGCTCTTCAGCACCTTCTCGCTCCTCCAGGCGGACCAGATTCAGCCGACGGACCTGCTCATCATCACCTTCATCGCGGTGCTGACGACGGCCATCATCTGCTTCTTCGAGCGCGCCCAGCGCCGTCTGCCCATCACCTATTCGAAACGCACGCGAGCCGGCGGCGGCGTCGCGACGGTCGCCCAGCAGTCGCATTTGCCGCTGCGCGTCAACATGGCCGGCGTCATTCCGCCCATCTTCACGTCGTCGCTGCTCATGTTCCCCATGACCCTCGCCAACCTGGGCATTCCGGGCATGAACTGGGTCAACTCGCAGCTGCAGCCGAACGGTCCCAACCAGTGGATCTACATGACGGTCTTCGCCATCCTCACGATCTTCTTCTGCTTCTTCTACACGGGCGTGCAGTTTCAGCCCGTCGAGGTGGCGGAAAACCTGAAGAAGCAGAGCGCGTACATCCCGAATGTGACGCCTGGCCGCGATACGGCGGACTACATTGACCGGGTCCTCACCCGCATCACGGTCGCCGGCAGCATGTACATCACGCTGGTCTGCACCGTTCCCACGCTCCTTCAGTCTGGTTTCCAGGTGCCCTTCTACCTCGGCGGCACCTCGCTTATGATCGTCGTGGGCGTTGCGCTGGATACGGCGCAGCAGGTCGAAAGCCACCTAATCACGCGCCACTATGAGGGTCTCGCCAGCAGTGGACCTAAGATCCGCGGTCGGAGGTAGTACCCATGGATCTCGTTCTCTTCGGACCGCCTGGCGCAGGCAAGGGCACGCAGGCAAAGCGCCTGGTGCAGAAACTCAGCATTCCCCAGCTTTCGACCGGCGACATGATGCGCGCCGAGCGCAAGTCGGGGTCTGAGCTCGGTCAAGAGTTCGATTCCTACATGTCCGCCGGCAAGCTCGTGCCCGATTCGCTCGTGCTCGCCCTGATGAAGAAGCGCCTCGGTCAGGACGACGCGACGTCCGGCGCCATCTTCGATGGCTTTCCCCGTACCGTACCGCAGGCCGAAGCGCTCGACGGGCTCCTCAAGGAGCTGGAGCGCAAGGTGGACCGGGTCGTCGTTCTCGAGGTGGAAGAAGACGACATCGTCGACCGCATCACGGGCCGCCGCATCGGCGATGATGGACACGAGTACCACGTTCGCTACAACCCGCCCCCCGCGGGCGTGAACGTTTCGCAGCGCTCGGACGATAACGAAGAAACCGTTCGCACGCGGTACCAGCAATACAAGGCCAAGACCGAGCCCGTGCTCGAATACTACGCCTCGACTGGCGCGATCGTGAAACGGATCGTAGGGACCGGGTCCCTTGAAGAAATCACCGCCCGCATCGAGGCGGCTATCGCTTAGGCGAGACTACTTATTCTTTGAACCGCAGACCCTAGAAAATCGACACTTACTGGAAACACCCACAAGGAGCTTCGCCGCAGGAACATGAGCCAGTTGGAAGGCACGATAGAGGAAACCCTTCCGAAAGGCCTTTTTCGAGTGGTTCTAGACGACGGGCGCTCGGTACGGGCTGCTCTCTCGACCTCGGCAAAAAAGCTCACCGTCAAGCTCATCCCCGGCGACCGCGTAGCCCTCGAGCTCTCACCCTACGACCCCACACGCGGAAAGATTCAGCAGCGGCGCTAGCCGCTGGGTCGGGCTCTGACCCGGCAAGGCGGTGTTGCCGCCAACAGGTTTAAGCGGCGCTCGCCGCGAAGTTTTTTGCGGCATCCGCCGCGCAGGCAAGAAGGCAAGGTTAGACATGGCACGCATCGCGGGAGTGGACATCCCCGGCCGAAAGCACACGGTCATCGCACTCCAGTACATCTATGGCATCGGTCCCGTTCGGGCGAAGGCCATCTGCGAGATGACGGGTATTCCCGCCTCGAAGCGCGCCGAAGAGCTCGACGACGCTGAGGTTCGCAAGATTCGCGAAGTCATCGACCACAACTACAAGGTTGAGGGCGACCTCCGCCGTGAGATTCAGCTGCACATCAAGCGGCTGATGGAGCTCGGTTGCTACCGAGGCCTCCGCCACCGTCGCGGCCTTCCGGTTCGCGGACAGCGTACGCACACGAACTCCCGCACCCGCAAGGGCCCTCGGCGCGGTCCGATGGCGCGCAAGAAGTAGGCCTCGAGGAATAGAAGGTAGATCGACATGGCCAAGGGCAAAGCCACCGGTAAGGGTGGCAAGAAAAAGCAGAAGAAGAACGTCACGAGCGGCATCGCTCACATCCAGAGCACGTTCAACAACACGATCGTCAGCATCACGGACCTCAACGGCAACGTCGTGAGCTGGTCCACGGCAGGCGCCCGCGGCTTCAAGGGCTCGCGCAAGAGCACGCCCTTCGCCGCCCAGCTGGCGGCGGAGCACGCCGCGCGCATCGCTCAGGACGCGGGCATGAAGACCATCGCGATTTTCGTGAAGGGCCCAGGCGCCGGTCGTGAATCCGCCCTTCGCGCGTTTCAGAACGTCGGCATGCGCGTCACGCTCATTCGCGACGTCACCCCGATTCCCCACAACGGCTGCCGCCCGCCAAAGCGTCGCCGCGTTTGAGCCGCCCTCGCCTCGCCTGAGCGGCTTATTCGCCGCGCAGGGCCGGGTCCGCTAGGGTGCCGGCTCGCCAAACTGGGAAGCTGG
>JBCCRV010000307.1:0-8473 GCA_039201085.1 Myxococcota bacterium
AAAGACGATGCCAAGGTTGCGGCGGAGGAAGGGAATCGAACCCGGCGTCAGCCGCGCGATGTCCTTGCCGCAAAAGAGAATGCGCCCTTCGTCCACCGTGTGCTTCCGGGAGACGAGCTGGAGCAGCGTGCTCTTCCCGGCCCCGCTGGGGCCCGTAACGAAGGCGAACTCGCCCCGTTCCACCTCAAGATTGACGTCTCGAAGGGTCGGCTGGTCCTCTCGGAAGTACTTGTAGACGCCTTCAAACTTCAGAACCGTGCGCTGCAGCGCGGTTCCATCGCTGCGGGCCCCGGCGCGAAAGAACGCGAAGGGGCGCACCTGGGGAGAGTCATCGCGGGCCATGAAAGACCGATATCGGAGCGCACTCGCAGCGGTCAAAAAATCCACCAAAGCCGGCTTCGACCCGTGATCTCAGGTGGAGGATGCCGACACCGACAAATGTCGCGTGCTCAAGGGTTCGAAGCCGGCTGGATG
Source organism: Myxococcota bacterium (assembly GCA_039201085.1). Taxonomy (GTDB): domain Bacteria; phylum Myxococcota_A; class Polyangia; order Polyangiales; family Houyiibacteriaceae; genus JBCCRV01. The sequence continues at coordinate 475 of JBCCRV010000307.1, forward strand.
GTATTGAGCAGACCCACCCCAGGGTTGGCGCCGGTCTTTGAGTACATGAGGGCCGGATAGAGCAGACCAGCCCTCGCTCGCGACCTGCCGCGGATAGTGTGGAGCCGACCCCGCTCACCAATCGGATTGAACAAGCTCAAGCGGACCGCACTCGCGTCGCGCACCGAAACACGTTTACGAATCGGGCTGAACAAGCTGAACTCCGCTCTCAGCCGAGCCTCTTTCGGTACAGCTGCGAGGGCCGGCCTCCTGCCCCGCCGGATCAGTCCGCCACACGCGGCCCGCTCCACCCTTTTCATCCCAGGGAGGTTTTGCGCGCGCCACTTCCGCCAGCAGCCAAAGGCCCAGGCCGCGGCGCGCAAAAGATCCCTTAGAGGGGATCGAAGAAGCTGGCCTGAAGAATGAACTCCGTGGCGAACGACGACGAGGACTCGACAAACACCACGTACGTACCGGCCTCGAGCGTTCGGCTGATAATGCTCGGCGACCCCGAATCGCAGCCGAGGTTCATCTCCCCTTCGCAGCCGTCGCGAAGCGTCAACGTCAGGCTCGAAAGGGTGCCGTCCGCGCGGCGGGCGCTGATGAGCACATCCTTCGGATCCGTCAGCGTGAACGTATAGAAGGCGTCTACCAGGCGAATACCGACGCATCCGGGGAGATCGTCTTCAAAGCCGAAGAGCGTGTCGATGCTCGAGTAGCCGCCGCCGATATCGATGGCCTGCTCGCATTGGTCGTTTTCTGGGATCGGCGTCGGTGGCGAAACCTCCACCCTCACGTCCAACATGCCCACCGACGACTGACGCGACACGACCGCGTAATACGTGCCCGGCTCGAGGCTGCGGAAGCGCAGGACGTTCGTAGCGTTCGATCCGCGGCAGAGCAGTTCGCTGCCAATGTCCGTGCATGAGCTGCGAAGCGAAGCGTGGTGGAAGGCACCGTCGCTCGTGGTTCGAAGCACGACATCGGACGCTTCGTCGAGCGTAAAGCTGATAAACGCATCGCGAATGCCCGTACGCGAACCGCCGCACGTCGTTCCACCGTCAAGGTCAAGGTCCGCGAGGTCGAGCGAAACCTCCGCCATCGTCTCGCCATCGGGCGGCGTGATGTCGACCAGGTTGGCGCAGTTATCACCCGGCGTTCGCGGCGTCGGTTCACTCACCTCGGCGGTGATCTCGTACGTGTCGGCACGCGTGTCCGTCGACTCGATCAGCAAGAAGTACTCGCCCGCGGGAATGTCGCGGACGCGCAACGGACTCGTGGTGCCCACGTTCTGGCACGTCAACGTGCGCGATCCGTCGCTGCAGTCGCCCGTGAGGGAAAGCACCGGCAGGCCCCGATCCGCCGTACCCGTCACGAGCAGGTCACGCGGTTCATCGAAGCTAAGCCGGTAGGCGGCCTCGGGCACGGTGCGTCCGCCGGTGCAGGTGAGCGCGTAGTCGTCGGAAACCTCGCTGAAGAACCCGGAAAAGGTGCCTCCTTCGGAGATGTCGTCCGTTTCCGCGTTGCAGATGTCGTTGTTCGGAATCTCCGTCGGTTCCGAGAGCACGACGGTCAGTTCGAAGGCGTTCAGCGAGGCCTGTTCGACGATGATGACGTACTCGCCAGGCTCGACGCTGCGCCGCCGGACGACGGCCGGGCTTCCGCTTCCGCAGCCCAGGTCTTCGCTCGGTCCTTCGCTGCACGCGTCCGCCCGTCGAAAGGCCACGCCCGAAGCAACGGAGGCCGCAACGGTGATTCGCAGGTCCGAGAGCTCGTCGATGGTCAGGCGAAAGTAGGCGTCGGGCCGGCTCGTTTGACCGCAGCTCAGCTCGGTGGAGTTGAGCAGCGTTCGCGTCGCGGCCGAGTAGGTGCCGGGCCCCGGAAGTTCGCGCGCGCTTTCGCAACTGCCGTTGATAGGAATGCAGGTCGAGTCGTCGAAGTCCCGAAGACCGTCGCAGTTATCGTCACGGCGGTTGAAGCAATCCTCCGTCGCACCGGGGAACACGTTTGTGCCAAAGCGCGGATCGTCGTCGCAGTCGTTGCCGCCGCAGCGGCCGTCACGAAAGCCGTCGCCATCGAGGTCGCGCGCGAGAAATACGCACCCCGTGCGCGCATCGCAGCTGTCCACAGTGCAGCTATCGTCGTCGTTGCAAAACGGTGCCTCGCCCGAACGGCAGCCACGAAAGGCGATGTCGCAAACCTCGACGCCGTTGCAGGCGTTCCCGTCCGAGCATGCCCCGTGGTCGCCGACGATTTCGCACAGGTCCGTCTCCTCGTCGCACGTGGCCACGGCGCACTCGACGTCTGTCACGCACGTTGACTCGCCGGCCTCGCAGATGCCCTCGGCGCCGCAGACTTCCATGCCGTTGCAAAAGCAACCGTCGTCGCAGTCGAGGGCCGACGCACAGGTCTGGCCGAGCGTGGAAAACTCCTGGCAGCTTTCCACGGCCATGTCCACGGCCTGCTCTTCGACGACCGCCGCATCTTCAGCGGGGCGAGCCGCGTCGTCGCCGCAGCCAACGAAGGCCACGGTGCAAACGCAAAGGAAGTACGTGCCACGCTTCATCTATTCGACCGAAAACTGAAAGAAGTAGCGACCGGAGGACGCGCCTCCCCAGCCGTCGACCACAAAGAAATGCACGCCCGCTTCAAGGTTTGCGTCGATGGCGCTTGTGGCCCCATCCCCAGAATCATCGTTGCACAGCCGTTCGCCCCGCGACGTGCATTCGCCCGAGTGCAGGTGCAGCACCGTGTCAAAGTCGCTGCCCAGCGTATTGGCGATCACCCGCGATTCGCGCAGCAGATCGAGGCGAAAGACCGCATCCGGAGACGCCGCGCCGGACCCGCAAAGGAAGGTGCCGTAATCGTCCGAAAGTTCCGCCGTGGTCCCGGAGAACGTCCCCGCAAAGGCCGGAAGTACCTGCGCTGTCTCGCACGTGTCGTTGCCCGACACGGCAATGGCATTCGTGGGAGGAAGGCGCTGCACATCCATGGCGTACTCCACCGGCAGGGGCGCCTCAAGCACGATGAAGTAGGTCCCCGGCTCGACATCGCGCACCACGAGCGTCACCGGGTCCCCGGTGGCGCAGCCGAGCTGAGTGGACGCCTCCTCGCATTCGCCGCGTAGCGAAAGGGAAAGGGCCGAGCCAGCCCCGTCGGCGCGAATCACCACGTCTGAACGCTCAGGAACGCTGAGCGAATAGACGGCGTCCCGAAAAAATCGGCCGCATTCGCTCGGCAGGTCGTCCTGAAGGCCACGAAGTGTGCCCATGACCGTCGCCGGTGTTCGCAGGAGTTCGCCCGTATCCGCACAGGTGTCGTTCGTGGGCGCTTCCGTGGGCGCCTCGAAGGACACGTCGAGGGTGAAGTCCGACTCGTTGCCCAGCGGCGCTTCCACGATCAGGAAGTACTCACCGGCGGGCAGGTTGCGCTGACGCAGGTCCACGGGCGCGCCGCGCGCACATCGCAGCGATTGCCGAAGGCAGCCCGGCCGAAGGTCTACGGCGAGCGTTGAACCGTCGCGCGTGGCCGCGCCAACCAGCACGTCGGACGCTTCCTCGAGCGTAAATCGGTAGACGAGCTCGGGCCCATCCTCGCCGCCGCACGCCACTTCGAGATCGTCCCGGACGTCCACGAAGCTTCCAGAGACGCTCCCCCCAGCGCTCACGTCGATCGGGTCCGACGCGCAACTCTCGTTCGCAGGCGCCGTCGTCGCGGGCTCGAACACCACTTCCACACCGACGGCCCCGCCGACATCCGCCAGAATGGCGAAGTATTCGCCCGCAGGCAGGCTTCGGCGCCGTACCTCCGCTGGAAAGCCGCCCTGGCATTCGAGCTCAGCCGCCGCATCCCGGCAGTCGGTGCGCACAGCGACGAAGGCGACGCTCTCGGCCTGCACACGCACCGTGACGTCGGCGGGTTCGTTTAGCTCGAAGCGAACGACGAGGTCCGCCCGACCGGCCGGGGCGCAGCGAATGCCGTGGTCCGGCCGCGATCCGAGCGAGTTCAGCTCAAAAAACCCGCCCGCGCTCACGTCGAGTGGATCGTCGCAGCTGTCGTAGCGCGGCGCACCGCAGTCCGCCTCGTCGATCTGCTCATCGCAATCGTTGTCGATGCCGTCGTCACAGGTCTCCGCGATGGTGGCGCCGCGCGTGGGATCGCGGTCGTCGCAGTCCGTTCCACCGGGGCAATTGAAGTCCGCTTCCCCGTCGTTGTCGAAATCGCGGGGCGCAAAACGGCACACGCGCCCTTCCTCGTCGCAGCGGTCGATGGTGCAGACGTTGCCATCGTTGCAGCTCTCGACGGCACCGGCCGCGCACACGCCGCGGGCGCGGTCGCATACCTCGCGCCCGTTGCAAAAGACGCCATCGTCGCAGAGGGCAAAGTCATCGCGGGAGATGCAGCGCTCGTTCTCGCAGCGGTCGACGGTGCAGCCGATTCCGTCGTCGCACTCCTCGTCCGTGGCGCACACGGGCCCAAAATCGATGAAGACCTCCGGCCGCTGGTCCACGGCCGCATCGTCCATCGGCGCCGAATCGTCGCCGCAGGCCGCCAAGAGGGCGACCATCGCCCCCAAAGCGCGCAGCGGCACGCGACGCTCGCGCGTCTCGGTTGAAAACATCGTCAAGGAAAGCTGCCTATTTCTGACTATGGCACACGTGGCGTGCTCGGACAGGGCTAACCTCGGACAGCGGCAAGCAGGGCGCGGGTGAACGCCTTCGAAGTGCCGCCAAGCGCGGACCAGCGTGAGCCGTGACCGTGAGCCGTGAGAGCGGCGAGTGGCGACTTGAGCCGAGCGTGGCGGGTGGGGCGTCGGGCGTCAGGCGTCAGGCGTCAGGGGTGAGGGGTGAGGCGGAGGCGGAGGCGTGATCCTACGGGTCCTCGACTTGCCGTCGGTCCCTTGGATGGGGGTATGCTCCCCGCCATGACGCGAGCCCTCCAGTCGGCGCCCCCTACCCCTTCGCCGAACGTCCGCTTCCCGAAGCGTGAGCTCCTCGGGACCCTACGATGAGCGCCGCCGTTCGCTACGATGCCGGCCCGATCGGCGAGATCGTGCTCCAGCGGCCCGACAACCGAAATTCGATGACCGGCGAGTTACTCGCCGCCTTCGAAGTGGCCGTCGAGGCGGCCCAGGCCGACGACACCCTTCGGTGCCTCATCGTACGCGGCGAAGGGCGCTGCTTTTCCGCCGGCGCCGACTTCAAATCGAACATTCAGGTCGGCGACGGCGCCCCCAACGAACGCTCCTTCGCGATGTATCGCCCGTTTCTGTCGCTCCTCGACGTGTCCGTGCCGATCATCGGCGCCCTGAACGGTCACGCCGTAGGCGGCGGCTTTGGCCTCGCCCTCGTCTGCGATCTTCGCATCGGCAACGCCGCGTCAAAGTACGGCGCAAACTTCGTACGGCTCGGCCTCCATCCGGGAATGGCGATTTCGTACCTGCTGCCGCGGCTCATCGGCTTGCCGCGCGCGAACGAGCTCCTGCTCACGGGGCGGCTCGTCTTGGGCGACGAAGCCGCGGCCCTCGGCATTCTGAACGAAGCCGTCGAGGCCGACGCCGTGCTGCCGCGGGCGCGCGAGCTCGCCGCGTCCATCGCTGCCGCCGCGCCGGCCGTCGTCCGCTCCACGAAGGCGGCGATTCGCGATGGCCTCGCCTGGGATTTGCGCCGGGCCGCCCGCCAGGAAGCGGCCCTGCAGGCGCAGAGCCTGCGGAGCGAAGACGCGAAGGAAGGCATGGCCGCCCTCCTCGAAAAGCGCGAGCCCCAGTTCACGGGTCGTTGACGGCAAAGCGTTCACGCCCGGACGGACGGGTTTTCAGGGGTTTTCTGGGGCGAGCGCGCCCGCAAAGGGACCGAGGATTGTACGTGCAGTACCTGACGAGGGCCCTTGAGGACGTAAGCCGCCTCAGGAAATCCCTGGAAAGCCGCTCGTGAAGGTTGCCGAACGGTTCCGTTGACGCCGACTCGGCGCCCCTCGTAAACAGAGGGGGTGAGCGATCCCCTCGCAATGCCCTTGCCCGTTGAAGCGCTTCCCCAGCGCATTCGACGTTTCGCGGACCCTTCAGCGCCCGCAGCGGCCCGCACCATGGCCGCCAAAGGCCTCGTTCCCGTGCAGGGCGTCGAGCTCGTCACGCTCCTGGCGCAGCTAAACTCCGACCCGGACCCCAAGTTGCGCGAAGCGGCTTCGGCGTCCTTCGAAAAAATGCCCGAGAACGTGCTTTTGCCGGCCCTGGAGGGCGAGCTGCATCCCGCCGTCCTCGACCACGTACTCCACCACTTCCCCTCCCGCGAGGACGTCGCAGAGCGGGTCGTGCTGAACCAGCTCAGCGACCCGCGCACGGTGGAGTTTGCGGCGAAGAACGCCAGCGAGCGACTCGGTGAAATCATCGCGGAAAACCAGCAGCGCCTCCTGGGCGCGCCGACCATCGTCGAAGCGCTCTATAAGAACCGAAACGTGCGCATGTCCACGGCGGACCGCCTCGTCGAGCTTTGCGCCCGAAACGGCGTCGAACTCACGGGCATTCCCACGTTCAAGGACCACGCCGAGGCCGTACAGGGCCAGCTCATTCCCGAGCCCTCGGACGAACCCCTGCCCAGCGACATTGCCTTCGCGGAAGCCGCCGTCGAACACGGCGACGAAGACGCCGTCGAAATCGACAAGGTCGACGCGTCCGAAGAGGTGAAGGAGAAGTTCAAGCCCCTCTCCTTTCGCGTGAAAAAAATGACGATGCCGGAGAAGCTGCGCTTGGCCATCGTCGGCGACGCGGCGGCACGATCACTGCTCGTTCGCGATTCGAATCGAACGGTCGCCAACGCCGTGCTCAACTCGCCGAGCATCACGGAAAAGGAAGTCATCTCCTTCGCCTATAGCCGCGAGATCTCCGCCGACATTCTGCGTCAGATCGGCAACAAGCCCAAATGGCTTCGCACCATGGAGATCAAGCGGGCGCTGGTCTTCAACCCCAAGACGCCCGTCAACATCTCGATGCGTTTTCTGAACCACTTGCGCGTTCAGGACCTGAAGGGCGTCTCGAAGAGCCGCGGCATTCCCGGACCCATCAAGAACGCCGCGCGCCAGCGCTTAGAGAAGAAGATGAAGAAGTAAAGAAGATGAAGAAATCATGATCTTCAAAAAGCTCTTTGGCGGAAACGCCGCCGACCTCGAGGCGAAAGCCGAGAAGCAGCTCAAAAGCGGCGACCCCGGCGGCGCCTTGCTCACCTTTCGCCGCGCGGCGGAGAAGTACGGCGACGACCGACTCGACGCGCGCATGAACGAATGCAAAGACCGGCTCGCCCTTGGCCGGCTCGCTGAAGCCAAGCGGCTCATGAAGCAAGGCGACGAAGGCTTGGCGGCCGAGGAGCTCGAAGGCGCCCTCGAAGTGGTGGCCGGCGACGAAGCCCGCGCCGAGATACAAGGCTACGCCGACTCGCTCCAGCGCACGGACGCGCAGGCGCGCGCCGCCTACGTGGAAGTCACGGACGACGAGCGCTGGCAAATGATTCGCGGCAACTGGTCCGCCGCCCAAGCGGACGAACTCGAGAGCTACGGCGACGAACTACGCGACGCCCTGCTGAAGCTTGCGGGCGACGAGCGAGAAGCCGCACGCGAAACGATCGAAGCGATGCTGGCCCAGACTCTTGAGAAAGCGCAGACTCTTGAGAAAGCGCAGACTCTTGAGAAAGCGCAGACGCTTCAGAAAGCGCAGACCCTCGACGAAGCCGAGGCCGGCAAGACTGCCGAAGATGGCGATGCGAACGCGGAAGACGGCGATGCGATCGCGCCGCGTTATATCTGGCTCGAGGCCGCCCGCGCCCGCCTCGCCTGCGACGCCAAGCCCGAAGCCCGCGAGGCCCTCGGCGCGTACCTCGAAGCCACCGATGTGCAAGACATCGACCGCTCCTGGCTCGCGGCGCAAATCTACTTGGCCCACCTCGCCAACGACGAAGGCGACTTCGAAGGTGCGATGGCCCACTTCACCGAAGCCATCGACGCCTTCGAAGACGACCCCGGTCCCTACTAC
>JBCCRV010000308.1:0-8465 GCA_039201085.1 Myxococcota bacterium
GCAGCATCGAGCCACTGAACCCGTTCGACTAAGTGCCGGCGAACCGGGTCACGGGTCATGAACCTGGGTCGGCTGCGGTCGTGCCGGAGGGAACCGGCGGACTCCGCAGCAGCGCCAACCGCACACCGCCAACCGCCAACCGCCAAAACTAAGCAGGCACGCCAGCCACAGCCGTAGGCGTCGGCCGTACGCTGACCTCCACCGATTTGCTTGTCGGAGTTCGGCTGCCTTCGGCGTAGCTGCCCGCCGGCACGAGTGGATTTGCTTCGGGAAAGTACGCCGCGAGACTGCCGACGGGCAGCGCGTAGGGCACGACCCGAAAGTGCTCGACGCGCCGGATCTGTCCCTCGAAGTGACTCGTGAGATCAACGGGCTGAAGCGCCCGCAGGCCGAGGCGCTCCATGTCCTTTGGATGCATGAAGACGACGCGGCGTCCGCCGCGCACCCCGCGATAGCGGTCGTCCTCGCCGTAGATCGTCGTGTTGAACTGGTCGTGGCTTCGAAGCGTCTGCAGCACGAAGTGGCCCGGCCGCGCGACAAACGCGCTAAGCGGGTGGTCCGAAAACTCCGCCTTGCCCGACGCCGTATTCCACACGCGCTCGCGCGCGCCGTTCGGCAGGGCAAAACCGCCGCCGCGAGCGCGCGTTTCATAGTCGTCAAAGCCCGGAATGACCGCCTGGATCAGGCGCCGAATCTCCGCATAGTCGGCGAGCGCGTCCCAGCGAATCGCGCCGCCATCACCCACGGCGGCCTTCGCAATGCCGAGAACGATGTCTACCTCGGAACGAAGCGCGGCCCCAATCGGTGCAAGGCGTCCCTCGCTCGACTGCACGAGGCCCATCGAGTTTTCTGTCGTGACGAAGCGAGCCTTCCCGTCGGGCCCAAGGTCCCGTTCGCTTCGCCCAAGGCACGGCAAGATCAGCGCGCGCTTTCCCGTGATGAGATGCCCTCGGTTCAGCTTCGTGCTGACTTGCACCGTGAGGTCGCAGCGCTCGAAGGCACGGGCGACAAGGTCCGTGTCCGGCGACGCCTGGAGAAAGTTCCCGCCGAGGCCCATGAAGAAACGCGCCCGTCCGTCGTGCATCGCCTCGATGGCGCCCACCGTATCGACCCCGTGATGGCGCGCTGCGGCGATGCCCGTAGCTGCGAAAAGGCGGTCGAAGAAGGCGTCGGGCATGCGCTCGCAAATGCCCATCGTGCGGTCGCCCTGCACGTTGCTGTGGCCCCGAACCGGGCAGAAGCCGGCGCCGGGCTTGCCCACGGCGCCCACAAGCAGATGGAGGTTCACCACCTCGCGAAGCGTATGGACCGCGTTCCGATGCTGCGTAAGGCCCATCGCCCAGCAGGTGATGAGCTTTCCCGAGCGAAGGCGAGCCGCGAGACGCTGCAGCGGTTTGCGCGCGATGCCGCTCATCGCTTCGATCTCGTCCCACTCCGTGGCTCTGACGCGCGCTCGGTAGGGCCCAAGCCCCACCGTGTGCTCATCGATGAAGGCTTCGTCCGCGCCCAGCTCAAGCACGGCCTTGGCGAGGCCGCGAAAAAGGGCGAGATCACCGTTCACACGCACACGCAGATGATCCGCGGAGATCGGTGCACCCTGACCAAGCAAACCGCTTGCCTTCTGCGGATGGGCAAAAGCTACCAGACCCGCTTCTTCAAGGGGGTTGATGGCTACGATATGGGCGCCCGCCTCCGCCGCTTCAGCCAGCGTTGAGAGCATGCGCGGGTGGTTCGTCCCCGGGTTCTGCCCAGCGCAGAGAATCACGTCCGCCTTGGCGAAGTCCTCCAACTGAACGGTGCCTTTGCCGATGCCAATCGCTTCGCCGAGGGCGCGCCCACTCGACTCGTGGCACATGTTGCTGCAGTCCGGGAGGTTGTTCGTACCGAGGGCGCGCGCCAAGAGCCCGTAGGTGAACGCCGCTTCGTTCGACGCACGCCCGGATGTGTAGAAGATCGCTTCGTCCGCCGTCTCCAGCCCCCGGAGCGTGTCGCCGATGAGCGTAAAGGCTTCGTTCCAGGGAATCGCGCGGTAACGGTCGCTGCCTTCGTCTCGAAGGAGCGGCTCGACGATGCGCCCTTGGGCGTCATGCCATCGATCGGACTCAGCGAGGAGCTCGGGAATCGAGTGCGCCGCGAAGAAACGCCCGTCGATGGTCTTCGCCATCGTTTCGGACGCGATGGCCTTGGCGCCGTTTTCACAAAACTCGAAGGACGAGCGGTGTTTCGGATCGGGCCACGCACAGCTCGGACAGTCCACCCCATCGACCTGATTCAGATGGCGCAGCGTTCGCAAACCGCGCGTCGATGCCCCGATGAATCGGGCCGTGGAAAGGACCGCGCTCGGTCCGGCTGCCACCTTCGGCGGCGCGCTCACATCGGGCGCGCGCGTATCGCGCGGCGGCTCGGCTTCGTCGGAACGCTTTGCGGTCATGGTATACTTACGCGAGCCGGCGCAGCGTGCGCGGCGTCCAAAGGGCCCGAAGCACCGCACCACCGGGCACGGGCTCGCCTTCAAGAAAACAGACGCCGCCCTTCTTCAGGGCAAAGCCACTTCCCAAGCTTCGATCGCCGGTGCACAGCCACGCAGCCAGCTCGCCGAGCCACGGCTGGTGCCCCACAACGGCCGGCCGTTCGCCCTCCAGCATGCGCAGCAAGGCGCGGCTCGGCGGGCGCGCGAGCTCGTCCGTCTCCACACGTCCACCGGACCCGAGCAGCGGCGCCAAACGCTGGGCCGTTTCCACGGCCCGCCGCCAGGGGCTGTGAAAGGCGATATCGAACTCAATTCGCAACTTCGCGAGGCCGCGCACCGCGCGTTCGAAACGCTCAATGCCGTCGAGCGTGAGGGGACGCTCCGCGTCCACAAAGGCACCGCCGCGCTCCTCGGCTATCGCGTGTCGGACGAGGTAGATCTGCATGCTTCCTACGGGGACACTCTAGTCGTTGATGAGCAGCTCGACCTCGGTGCCTTCGGGCACGAGCGTTCCAGCGGCCGGCTCCTGCGAAACGATGATCAGGTCCGGTAGCCGTTCGTTGTAGCGGCGACGCACCGAACCGAGCCGAAGGCCCACTTCCTCGAGCGTGGCGCGCGCGCGCCGGTAAGGCGTGCGCTCAAGGTCAGGAACAGGAATACCGGCGGGTGTCGCGCGCACCCGAACGGTCGTCCCGACTTCGGCCTCTGCCCCCGCTTCGGGCGCCGTCGAAACGACCTGATCGGGGGCGTCACCGGTGGCCGTTGGGTCGAGAACCACGACAAAACCAAGGGTTTCGAGGGCGACCCGAGCCTCCGCCGTGGGCCGCGAAACGAGGTCGGGAATGCGGGCCGTCGCCGGACCAGACGAGATGACTACCTGCACCGCGTCACCGGCCGTCAGCGTGCTTCCCGCAAGCGGCGACTGGGAAACCACCCGGCCCTCCTCCAGCGGCGACGCTTCGCGGCCGCTCACCACCAGCCGAAGTCCCACGTTTCGCACCGTGCTTCCTGCGGCTTGCGAAGGCAGCTCCACCAGTTCGGGCACCTCCACGGGCTCGCCGTCGCCCACCTGCTCTGCGCTCTCGTTCACTCCGTCCGGCTGGGTCGGCGAGAGCGCATGCAGGGCGTACGTCGTCAGGGCGCTCGTGACCATCGCCGCGACCACGCTAACGAAGAGAACCTGGCTGACGGGCGGCGCGGGCTGACTCACGACGCATTCAACCTCTTGTGCGATGAAGCTGTCAACGCACAAAGCCGAGCCACGCAAAGGGCGCGCGCTTCAGTCGTCGACGGGCTGCACGTCGAAGGGACTCGCCAAAAGCTCGAGGGGCGTTTGGCAGCGCACGCAGAAGTCCGCCAGCACCGCATTGCGGTGACCGCAGGTCTTGCACTTCCACGGAAGCACCGGCGCCGAACACGCCGCGCAGTAGCGTTCCTCAGGCCGGCAACGGTGGCCGCAACGCGGGCACTCGGATGGCGCGATTTCCTCGTCAAGGTTCTCCGTCGCTGCCTCCCAAAGGGCGTCACTTCCGAGCCGCTGCGTAAGCGCGATGGGCGTTTCCTCTTGGCCAAAAACGCCGCGCGGAACCACCGACGGCCGCTTCGCCGGCGGCTCGCTCAGTTCCTTTCGAATCGCTTCCTCGAGCGCAGCCGTGGCTTGGCGATCGACGGTACCGAGGGGACGGGTGTGCGAGTCGTTAGGCTCGGACGGCGATGCGGGCGACGGCGCCGCGGGCAACGGCGCAGCAACCTCGGCGGGCTCAGCGGCGGCCGCTGGGCGCTGCGGCTCGACGGCCTTCGGCGGGCTCGCCGGCTCGACGGCGCTCCGCCGGCTTGCAGGCGCCTCGGACGACGACGACGTGGAGGCAGGCTCAGCCTCCGCTCTGGATGCCCGCGTTTCAGCTTCAGACACCGGCGTTTCGGCCCGCGCCGCCGGCGCTCCGTCCGCCGCCATTCGCCAACCGATGCGGGCGCTGGCGACGGTCAACGCGGTTCCCAAAGCCGCGCCGACAACGGCACCGACAAGAGCGGCCACCAAAGGCTGGCCGACGGCCATGAGGGCGCCACCGCTCACCACGACGGCGGCGCCGAGCAGCAAGGGAAGGCCCCGCTGGGCTCCGAGCGCGTACGTCACCCCGTACGAAACCAGCACGGCGAAGCAGCAAACGGCGATGACGGCGTCCACAGCTCGCCAGCGTAGCACGCCCGCCCATTTAGGCGGCGATTCAGCGCAGTGCCGGCGGAGCCCGTCAGCGTAGTCCCGAGTGAGAGTGCGAGGGAAGAGTGAGAGGGAAGAGTGAGAGGGCAGAGTGAGGGGTGACGGGTGATGTGTTCGATAGCGGCCGCCTGCGTTCATGCGCCCACGCGTCACCCCTCACGCCTACGCTTCACCCCTCACGCCCACGCTTCACCCCTCACGCTCACGCTTAACGTTTCCTGCTGAACGGCATTGATTCCCGTCATCGCGGTCGGACCGCCGTTGCCGAATCGCAATCGGTATTTGACCAGTGCGCTAGCCCCGGAGCTCAAGCTCCGCGAGTTCGCGATCGATGCGCTCCGCGGCGCGGCGCAGTTCTTCCTGGGTGAAGTCTGCGTCCTCGGGCACGATCTGAACCTCGGCGCCGAGCTCCGCAGCGGCTTGCCCCTTAGCGCGGGCCAGGTGGGTGCGGGCCACGCCGAAGTTCTCGTCTTCCACGGCAAAGGCCGCCATCGCGAGCGATCGTCGCGCCTCGAGCAGGCGAAGCCGATCCGTTTGCGCCTCCGTCCTCGCCTCAGCCGCATCGGCCCGCGCGCGAAGACCGGCGTTCTCCTCCGCGATCGCCTCGCCGTGCGATTCGAGCTCCGCGGCGGTGCGGCCCACGCTCCGATGCGCAAAGAGCCACCCGAAGAAGAAAAGCGCCATCCCCAGGACAAGGGTCACCCCAAGCTTGGCGGCCCGCAGGGCGGCACCTTCGGCCTGTTGCGCGTTCATTCGCCCATCCTGCAAGGACGGGCGCTGCGGTCAACTTTCGCGCTAGCCTCAGCCCGCTAGCCCGGGCTAGCGCAGACCTTCGGCGTCGCGGGCGACATCGGCCCGTGTCCAGGGTGCACTCGACAGCGCGGCCGACTTTGAGGATGCTTGAGCCGTGCAGATCGCCTACGCCGCTCGAGAGTTCATGGCCCGTCGCGTGGCGGCGTCGAGGAAGCGAACATCCCATCTCCCACCGGGCCCCGCGGCGCCCAGCTTTGCGCAGCTCGGCGCCTTTCTCTACGAGCCGCTGACCTTCATGCGGGCGCTGACGAAGCGCTACGGCGACATCTTCACGCTGCGCCTCCCTGGACTCTTCACCTTGGTACAGGTGCACAAACCCGAGCACGTTCGTCAGATGTTTCGCACCCCCTCGGACGTCGCTCACGCGGGCGAGGCCAACGGAATCCTCGAACCGTTTCTCGGCCCCAACTCACTCCTCGTGCTCGATGAAGGGCGGCACCTACGGCAGCGTAAACTCATGCTTCCACCCTTTCGCGGTGATCGCATGAAGGCCTACGGGGACGCGATGGTGCGAATCACCGATCGGCACCTCGACGACGTGAACCCAGGACGGGTCTTCACCCTGCAAACGATGACCCAGTCGATCACCCTCGACGTCATCATGGAAACGGTGTTCGGCGTGTCCGCGGAACAGGAGGAGCGCCTTCGCTCCATGCTGCAGCGCACGCTGCGGGTGATCGACGAACCCGCCTACGTCGCCACCTTCATGCAGAAGGACCTGGGCCCCCTCTCGCCTTGGGGCCGCTTCTTGCGGCTGCGTGATGACCTTCGCAAAGAGATCTTCCGGCTTATCGCGACCCGTCGCAAAGACGAACTCGACGAGCGAACCGACATTCTCTCGATGCTGCTTCTCGCACGCGACGAAGGCGGCGAACCGATGAGCGACATGGAGGTGCACGACGAGCTCGTCACGCTCCTGATCGCGGGGCACGAAACCACCGCGACTGCGCTCTCGTGGACGTTTCATCGACTCTGCATGCACGAGGACGTGCTTCAGCGCGTTCTGCGCGATGTAGACAGCGACGCGCACGGCTACCTCGACGCCGTCATTCGGGAGAGCCTCCGAATTCATCCCGTCGTTCCCGGTGTAGGCCGCGCCCTTCAATCCCCGATCGAGCTCGCAGGCTACGAGATTCCCGCGGGCATCATCATCGGCTGCAGCATCCTCCTGGCGCACGAACATCCCGGCGCCTGGCCCGAGCCACGGCGCTTTAATCCCGAACGGTTCGTCGATCAGCGACCGCCGGCAAATGCGTACTTCCCGTTCGGCGGCGGCATTCGACGCTGCATTGGTGAGGCCTTCGCGTTGTACGAAATGCGATGCGTCATGTCGACGGTGTTGCGACGCTTCGTGCCGCGCCCCTCTGGCCACGCGATCTACCCGGTCCGCCGAAACATCACGATCAGCCCCTGCGCACGCATGCCGATCGTGTTTGAGACGCGCCAAGCGAACTAGACCCGGTCGAACCGTCTAGGGCGTGTCCTCGAACCGAAGTAAATGCCAAGCATTCTCGCGGTGAGCGGATGGCTGAAGGTCGCGTGCGCTGGCAGAAACATGGCCGCGGCGATTTTTGGGTATGCGCTGTCCGTCGCCCTCATTCGCCGGCGACTTCTTCGGCTGCGGCCTCTTCAGCCGCAGCTTCTTCCGCCGCCTGCGCTTCGCGCGAAGGCGCCAGGAAATCGCCCTCGAAGCGGAACGCGATGCCGACGTAGGGCAGCGCTTGGCTGACGTCCTCGCCCGTTCGCCATCGATGGCGAATGTGCCACTGCGCAAGAAGGATGAGCGTCGGCTTGTTGAAGCGCGCTCGCGCGTCGGTTCGCAGCGTCAGCGCGAGGAGGGGTCCAACGCGGTGAATCCGGTTGTTGGGCGAGTCTTCCTCTGTAGGAAGGCGATGGTCGTCGTTGTAGAACGCCTGCGCGTAGGACCAGCGAATACCCGCGGCCAATGTACGCGAGCTGATGTCGAAGAGTCCCAGGACGTCCACATCGTTGAGCACGATCCAGCCGCTGTCCGGCATCAACATGTCGTAGATCTGATCGTAGAATACGCGGTCGCCATTCCGCAGATCAAAGTCAGAACGGATGGCGCGAAAGATGTTTCGCACGGCCAGCGGCCCGACCTTCATCTGTAAGGTCGCGCCGAGCGTCAACATCGACCCAAGCGTTGTGTAGTTTTCGGTCCCCGGATCGTTTGCCCGGCTTTGAATCTCGCTGTCGCTGTAGTCCGCGCTGGCGGTGGGAAAGGACGCAAACAGATTGAACGTGCCGTAGTAGCCGAACATCTCGTACTGCGCGTAGAGCTGCAGAATCGAAAGGGGCTGAACCTCGACGAGAAAGCCCGCACGACCCCAAGCGGGACTCGTCGCCGCCACCACACCGATGCCGACATAGTTCAGCTTTAGGATGTCCGAGTTGGATTCGAAAAGGCGAAAGCGAGCGCTCGCCCGAAAGTAGTTCACGAGCCCAAGGGGGTTGATCCGCGCCCCCGTCAGGTTCTGGTAGTAGATCGACACCGCCGGCTGCGGCGGAAGCTGGGCCTGGGCCTGTGCCTGCGAAGCAAAACCCAACACAAAAAACAGCGCAAAAGCGCGAGTCTTCCCACCCATGGCGCATTCCTTATGGCAAATGGCCTCGGTGGCGAGAAAAAAAGACGCCACGGGCGCCGGTCGGACTAAAAAGCGCCATTATCACGAATAACTCGACCCAAGCGTCCCCTAAACACGGATCGTTGTGCCAAGAGGTGGCCGCTCATAACGCGCACGAGGTCAGCAAAGCGTCCAAGTCGCCTCGGCCCTATCCAACGTCGGACCAGTCTTCTCCCGCGACGTCGGAGGCATCCGGATCGGGTGAAGGTTCGGCATCGGGCGAAGGTTCTGCGGCGGGCAACGGTCCTGCGGGCGACGGTTCTGCGGCGGGCGACGGTTCTGCGGCGGGCGACGGTTCTGCGGCGGGCGACGGTCCTGC
>JBCCRV010000309.1:0-8428 GCA_039201085.1 Myxococcota bacterium
CACCGCCGAGGGCCGCGCCCGCGGCCTTACAGAAACCGAGCTCGGCCGACAGATTCGCAACGCGTACTTTGGGGCCGAAGCCGTTCGCCAGCAGCGCGGCCGGGAAGAACTTCGCGTATACGTTCGCCGACCGCTCGAAGAGCGCGGTTCGCTCAGCGATGTGGAGCGTTTGATCGTGCGCACGCCGGACGGTGGCGAGATGCTCCTTGGCGACGCCGCTAACGTGGCACGCGGTCGGGCTTACACGTCGATTAGCCGCATCGACGGCCGACGCGTAGTCAGCGTCACATCCGACGTCGTTCAGGGTGTAGGCAACGGCACAGCCATCACCGCAGCTCTCGAGCAAAACGAGCTCGCCGCGCTGATGGCCGACATCCCGGGCCTATCCTACCGCCTTGGCGGTGAGCAAAAGGACCTGGGGGAAGCCGTCGACACGTTGATGTACGGGTTTTTATTTGCGCTTATCGTTGTCTTCGGGCTCCTGGCGATTCCGTTCAAGAGCTACACACAGCCCATTTTGGTATTGAGCGCGATTCCCTTTGGCTTCGTCGGTGCATTCCTTGGACACATGCTGATGGAGTTTGATCTCAGCATTATCAGCTTCATGGGTATGACCGCCCTAAGCGGCGTAGTCGTGAACGACTCGCTCATTCTGATCGTCCGCGTGAACGAACGACGCGCCGAAGGCTTGAAGCTTTGGGACGCCGTCATCGACGGTGCGAAGCAGCGCTTCCGACCGATTCTGCTGACTTCGCTCACCACATTCTTTGGGCTGGTCCCGATGATCCTCGAGCCCTCGGTGCAGGCCCGCTTCCTCGTTCCAATGGCGATCAGCCTCGCCTTCGGAGTGCTCTTCGCAACATTCGTACTTTTACTTCTCGTTCCAGCGCTTTACGTCATTCTTGAAGACGTGCGGACCCGCCTTGGACGGATAGCGGTCGCAGTCTTTGGCGAAGAGGCGACCCCCGACGTGGCGCAAGACCAGGTGCTCGCAAACGCGCCCACTCACCGGGGCACCCTTCGAGACGCCGAGTAGACGGCAGCGCACTCGCGCACTACACCGCGGGCATGCGTCGACGCACTTTCGCCCTGGGAGCTGGTCTCCCGTTCCTCCCCGGCATTCACCGGTATGCATTTTCGCAGGAACCTTCTGAGGCCGACGTGGCGCAAGCCAACCCGGGAAATCGGCGAATTCTCATCGACGTACCCGAAGCCAACAGCCCCCGACTTCGAAGTGCACCGCGCCGCCCCGGCCTTTCGAACTTCGCGGACGGCGCGCCCGAGCTCTTCGAAGCGATCAAAGCCAACGAACCCGATCGCGGTCGTCAGCTCTTCATCCCGCGCGCGGTTTTTGCGGCCGTGAAGGGCATCTCGGACCCGCACACGCTCTACGACCGCATCGTTCGACTTTTCGAGCGCGACGTGGCGGATCTTCATGAAACACTGGGTGACGATGCGGCATCGGCAACGTTCGATCGCTTTGAGTTCAGCCGCCGGCGCAGCTGGGTGGAGCTTCGCGAAGAATCGAACCGGCTCCCCTACTGGGCGCAGCGGCACAACTGGATCCACTACCGCGTGGGCGAGGCCGAACGTCGTTTCGAAGTGCGCACGATGATCTCGTGGGGTGACCAGTGGTACATCACCCATCTAAGCGAGTTCCGCCGCTAAATAACCGGCCACGATTCGAGGACACGGAATCTACGCGGTCGGCGTCAACACTTGAAGCGTGGGCGTGAGGGGTGAAGCGTGGGCGTGAGGGGTGAAGCGTGGGCGTGAGGGGTGAAGCGTGTTCGAAGCCGTGCGTCGGGCCGATCGTTTAGGCGCCCTATAGCAGCGACCAACCCTCGTTCATCGACCGTACTTCATACCGAGCCTTCGCACGCCCAAACGCGGCGACCAACCCCCGTTCATCGACCGTTCGCACGTCGACTTTAGGGCCGCTAACGATCGCCTGAGAACCACGTCGATCAGTGTACGTAGGCACTGAAGGATTCGCTAAACCTGCCGATTCATTCGGCGGGGGCGAAGGCGCCGAGAAAAGTCGCTGGCCGCTCCTTCGGCCCGCCCCCAACGACTCAGCGCCTCTGGTATTGTCCCGCACCGCCTATGCTCCGTACCCTTATCACTGCAGCGGTTCTCTCGTCCGTGTGGGTCCTATGGTCCTGGCACTTCGAGCCCCTAGTCGTGGGCGTAGCGGTCTTTTCGATCGTGTTCGTCGTCGCCTTCACGTCGCGCATGGGCATCCTCGACGTCGAAGGCCAGCCGTACGAGATCAACCTTCGACTGCTCCGCTACGTGCCGTGGCTTTGCTGGGAAGTCGTCAAAGCGAACTTCGCCGTCGCGCGCATCATTTTGAGCCCGGAGATGAAGATCCGGCCCCACCTCATTCGCGTCCCCGCGTCGCAGCGGACCAGCATCGGACGCGTCATTTACGCCAACACGATCACGCTCACCCCAGGCACCATCTCCCTGGATATTCGGGACGGCGTGATTTTGGTGCACGCACTTTCCGACGACCTCGCCAGCCAAGAGGGCGAAGACGAACACGCCGCCATGATCCGCTGGCTTGAGGCGAACGTGCCCGACGACCCGCCGGACGCCGAACTCATCGGCACCGACGAGCAGCACCTCGCCACGGCCCAGGAGCTCAGCGAGTCATGATGGTCTTCGCTGCCGCCATGGCCACCGGCGCACTGCACGTCGTCTACGCCATCGCCGTTGGCGCCCTCGTACTCACGATGGCCCTCGTGCTCTACCGCGCAGTCAGCGGTCCCACGGTCTACGACCGAATCGTCGCCCTCAACGCCTTCGGCACGAAGACCGTGCTGCTGATCGCTGCGCTCGGCTTTCTCTACGGCCGCCCCGAATGGCTCGACCTCGCGATCACGTACGTGCTCATCAACTTCGTCGGTACGCTCGCCGTGATGCGCTTCTCGAAGCACGGCTCGCTCACGCGTGAAGCCGGCGACGACACGTCCGATTCGGGCGGACGTGACGTCAACGTTGCGACGGCCGCCGTCCCCACCGGAGACAACGCCCGATGAGCATCGTGGAAACGATCATGCAGTACATCGGTGCGGCGCTGATCCTGGGCGGCTCGGTCTTCTGCGTCATCGGCGCGATCGGGGTTATTCGCCTGCCGGACTTCTACAGCCGGTGCCACGCCGCCGGTGTTACGGACAGCGCTGGCGCGGCGGGCGTCCTCTTTGGCCTCTGCTTCATGAGCGCGCCGCTCATCGCCTTCAAACTCATCACCATCCTGGCGTTCCTTTGGCTCTCCAGCTCCGTGGCCACGCACGCCCTCGTGCAGGCGGCCTACGCCCGAGGCGTCCGCGTGGAAAACCCGCGCGTAAAGGACTGGACCCACGGCCAAGAAACGTCGGCGAAGAAGGAGGGCGAAGCGTGATCGAAACGAATAGCATCGCCCTTGTCTTCTTCGCATTCCTGCTCGTCATCGGTGTGGCGGTGACGGTGCAGCGTAATCTCTTCGCGGCGTCCATGCTGACGGGCATCTTCAGCCTCGTTTCCGCCGCGCTCTTCACCCTTATGGACGCCGTCGACGTGGCGTTCACCGAAGCCGCCGTTGGCGCCGGCTTTTCGACCGTGCTCTTTCTCGCCACGCTCGCGCTGACCAAGGACACGGAGAAGCCGGGCGTCAAGCGTCCCTTTGCAGCGACCTTCGTCGTACTTCTCACGGGCGGCGCGCTGATCTACGGCACGCTCGATATGCCCGCATGGGGCACGTCCGAAGCGCCGATTCACGCGCACACGGCGAGCTACTTCGTCACTCATTCGATTACGGACATCGGCCTGCCCAACATCGTGACTTCCGTGCTCGCGAGCTACCGCGGCTACGACACCTTCGGCGAGCTACTCGTGGTCTTCACGGCCGGTACTGGCGTCACGCTACTAATGCAGCGGAAGGGCCTCTTTCGCCCCGGCGCTCTGGCGATCCCGCCCAAGTCACGCGCGCCCTATGTGCGCGAAATGCCCGTGGTGCGCGCCGTCGCCAAGACGATGCTTCCTTTCATTCTGCTCTTCGCCCTCTACGTGCAGGCCCACGGCGACTTCGGCCCAGGCGGTGGCTTTCAAGCGGGCGTGATCTTCGCCACGGGCTTCGTGCTGTACGGACTCATCTGGGGCCCCGCAAAGCTTCAGCCGATCATCGGCGGACGCCCCGTACAAGGCTTGATGGCGTCCGGTGTGCTGCTCTACGGCGGCGTCGGCGTGTTCTGCCTGCTCATGGGCTACCCCTTCCTCGACTACTCAGCGCTGACGCCGGACCACCCGGTCCACGGCCAGCACTACGGCATCTTTCTCGTCGAGCTCGGCGTCGGCATCACCGTGAGCGCGGTCATGCTCATCATCTACTTCGTCTTTAGCGTGCGGCCCCGCGTCGGCCGCGGCGCCGGGGAGCTGGGGCCATGACCCAGGCTGCGCACCTCTGGCACTACTGGCTGATCATCGTGCTCGGCATGCTTGGACTGTGGGTCGTCATCGCCAAGCGCCACTACGTGAAGAAGCTGCTCGGCCTGAGCATTTTTCAGGTCTCGGTGATCATGTTCTACGTTTCAATGGGGAAGGTCGAAGGCGGCACCGCGCCCGTCTACCTGCCCGGCGAGGACGGCGGCGTCGATCTCACGGCGGCCTACTCGAATCCGCTTCCTCACGTGCTCATGCTGACGGCCATCGTGGTCGGCGTCGCCACCACGGCCCTGGGCCTGGCGCTCGTCGTCCGCATTCGTGAGGCCTACGGAACGAGCGAAGAAGACGAAATCGCCGCCGCCGATCGCGCTGAGGAAGACGAGCTGCACCGGCAGGAACTTGCAGAGGAAGCTCTGTGACCCTCAGCGATCACCTCCCGGTTTTGCTGGTGCTCACGCCGCTCCTGGGCGCGCCGATCGTGTCGCTCTTTCGCTCGATTAGCCGCCCGCTCGCCACACTCCTTGCGGCGGCGACGGCGGCGATTGCGTGGGGTCTCGTTCAGCAAACGGCGGATGGCAGCGAGCTCAACTACCACCTCGGCGGTTGGGCGCCGCCCATCGGCATCGAGTACGAAATTTCGATGGCGGCGGCATGGACCGTGGCCGTCGTCTCTACGCTGGCGTTCTTTTCGATTCTCGCGGGCTGCCACAACGCGGCGCGCGAAGTTACCGAAGGCCGCGAGCACCTCTACTACGCGGCGTTCTTGCTTTGCCTCGCCGGTCTGCTCGGCATGGCGACCACCGGTGACGCCTTCAATGTGTTCGTGTTCTTGGAGATCAGCTCGCTCTCGACCTACACGCTGGTGGCGATGGGCAAGGGCCGTCGCTCCTTTACGGCCGCGTTCAACTACCTGATTCTCGGCACGATTGGCGGCACGTTCATCCTGCTCGGCATTGGCCTCGCCTTTCAGGCGACGGGCTCGCTGAACATCGACGACATCGCCGCGCGGATTCAGGACCTGCGGGGAAGCCGCACCGTGCTCGTGGCCTTTGGCTTCTTGGCAACGGGCCTCAGCATCAAGCTCGCCGTCTTTCCGCTGCATCAATGGCTTCCCGGCGCCTACGCCGAATCGCCCACGGCGGTCGGCGCGTTTCTCGCAGGTACGGCCACAAAGGTCATCTACTTTCAGCTCATTCGCGTATGCGTGATGCTCTTCGGCGCGTCCTACGTCTTTGAGGAGCTGCACTTCGGCACCCTTCTTCGGTGGCTCTCGGTCTTCGGCATGTTCGTCGGCAGTCTTGCCGCCGTCTACCAAACGAGCCTGAAGCGCCTGCTCGCCTTCAGCTCGATCGGACAGGTGGGCTACCTGACGCTGGCGCTCAGCTTGGGCTCGGAGCTCGGCGTACGCGCCGGTCTGCTGCATCTGGCCGCCCACGGCATCACGAAGTGCGCGCTCTTTCTCGTGACGGGCGCCATCGTCGCCACGACGGGCTCGGACCGGCTCTCTCGGCTGGCGGGCTTTGGCAAGCGCCGTCCGCTCATCGCCTTCGCCTTTGTGGTGGGCGGCATCGGTCTCATCGGCGTGCCGGGCACAGCGGGCTTCGTGAGCAAGTGGGCCTTGCTTCGCGCGGCCTTTGAAAGCGGCCACACCATCATCGCCGTGCTCTCGCTCGCCAGCAGCATGATCGCCGTCGTCTACGTATGGCGCGTCGTCGAGGTCATGTACCTGAAGCCAAGCGTCGAGACGGATTCGGCGGACGGAAGCCGCCCATGGGCGCTCATGGTGCCCGCATCGATTCTGCTCGCCGTGAGCATTGGCGCCGGCCTCTACTCAGCGCCGGCCACGGCCTACGCGTCCCGAGCGGCCAGCACCTTGTGGAACCGCGTACCCGTCGCGGCGGGTCTGCCCGAGCCGCGCCCCGTGCACCACGATGACGCACACGACGCAGCGGCGGAGCACGGCGCGCACGAAAGCGCCGCGCCCGAGGGCCAAGCGGGCCCTGAGGAAGGGAGCACCCCATGAGCGACGGCATGCTCATCCTTGCCTGCATGATCACGCCGCTGGTCGGGGCCCTCTTGGTGGGCCTGACGGGCAAGCGCCCGAACGTGCGCGAAGCGATGACGGGCCTCGCAAGCCTGACGACGCTCGGCTTTGTGCTCGCGCTCTTCCCGAAGGTGATGGCGGGCGAGCGCCCCTCCATCAAACTCTTCGAAATGCTGCCGGGTGTGCCGCTGGCCTTTGAGGTGGAGCCGCTGGGCATGGTGTACGCACTCGTTGCGGCGAGCCTTTGGCCGCTTACGAGCAGCTACGCCGCTGGCTACCTGCGCGGGCACCACGAGAAGAATCAGACGCGCTTCTTTATCTGCTTCGCCCTTGCGATCTTTGCAGCGTTGGCCATCGCCTTTTCGGCGAACCTCGGCACGCTCTTCTTCTTCTACGAAGTGCTCACGCTCTCCACATATCCGCTCGTCACGCACGCGCAGAACCGGGAGGCGCGCCGCGCCGGCCGCGTCTACCTGGGCATTCTCATGTCGACGAGCGTCTGCTTTCTGCTGGCGGCCGTTTCCTGGACCTACTTCAAGGCCGGCACGCTCGACTTTCGCGACGGCGGAATTCTCGCCGGGCGCGTCGAGGAAACGGCCCTTCCTTGGCTTCTCGGACTCTTCGCGTACGGCGCGGGCAAGGCCGCGCTCATGCCGCTGCACCGATGGCTTCCAAACGCGATGGTGGCCCCGACGCCGGTCAGTGCGCTGCTGCACGCTGTAGCCGTCGTAAAGGCCGGCGTCTTCACGATTCTCAAGGTCGTCGTGTACGTCTTCGGCCTCGATTTGCTGACGCGCACAGGCGCGAGCGAGTGGCTGATGGCCGTCAGCGCCTTCACGATCATCACCGGCAGCCTCATCGCCTTTACGCAGGACAACCTCAAGGCCCGCCTCGCGTACTCCACGATTGCTCAGCTCGCCTATATTGTGCTCGGCGCAGCCCTCGCCACCCCAGACGCCGTGCTCGGGGGCGCCTTGCATATCGTCACGCACGCCGTCGGCAAGATCACGCTCTTCTTCTGCGCCGGCGCCATCATCGTGTTTGCGCACGAGACGAACATCAGCCGCATGGATGGGCTCGGCCGGAAGATGCCCTGGACCTACGGCGCCTTTCTCATCGGGTCCGTGTCGATCATTGGCCTTCCCCCGACGGGCGGCGCTTGGAGCAAGTGGATGCTGGCGCTCGGAGCGGCCGAAGACCACGCGTTCTACATCGCCGTGCTAATGATCAGCTCGCTGCTCAACATCGGCTACCTGATCCCCGTCGCCGCCCGCGGCTTCTTTTTCAAACCGGGCGCGCACCTGCACGCAAAACCCACGCCGCTCAGCGTGCGCATTCCCCTCGTCACGACTGCGGTGCTCTGCGTCGTGCTCTTCTTCAGTTCTAGCTTCGTGATCGACTTGGTCGGTCCAATCGTGGGAAGGCCATGAGCGAGCACGACGGCCCATCCGCCATGGCACAGCGCGCAATTCGACTGACCGTCGCCGCGTGTGCGGCGGTGCTGCTCTTCGACTTTGTGTACGGCTTCGTCGGCCATAAGCACGTGTACTTCGCCTTCGAGGCCATCCCGGGCTTCTACGCGCTGGTCGGCTTCCTTTCCTATCTGGGGCTGGTGCTGACGGCGAAGCAGCTGCGCAAGGTGCTGGCGAGGCCGCTCGGATACCTGGAGCAGGGACCGCCCCTGCTTGCGCTACGGGACGGACCGGTCGACGAGGCAGACCACGGTCATGACGAGCACGCTCATGACGAGCACGCTCATGACGAGCAAGGTCATGACGAACACACTCATGACGAGCACGGTCATGACGAGCAAGGTCATGACGAACACACTCATGACGAGCACGGAGACGGAGACGGAGACGGAGACGGAGACGGAGACGGTACCGGAGACGGTACCGGAGACGGAGACGGTACCGGAGACGGAGACGGAGACGGAGACGGTACCGGAGACGGAGACGG
>JBCCRV010000310.1:0-8413 GCA_039201085.1 Myxococcota bacterium
GCCAAACGTTGACCGGCGACGCCGACTACCCGGACGACTGGGGACGCCGCGCCAACCCCGTTCCGTTTCTGGAATCGATCACCTTTCAGCTCAACAGCAGCATGTCCGCGGGCGACAGCACGATCGCCGTGACCGTCGACGGCCGAAGCTCGAACGCCCTTCCGCTTCGCATCAATGAACGCGGATCGATCTACTTCCTCGATGCAAACGCGCGGGGCGCCGAGGACGGCTCCTTTGAGGCCCCTTGGTCCGATCCTCGCGACTTCATTTCCGCGATGGCCCCTGGCGACGTCGTCTATCTCCGCGAAGGCACCTTCGATGAGCGCTACAACGGCGGCAAAGACGTCATTTGGTTTCGCGACACGAACACCAGCGGGACGGCCCGCGACCCGATTGGCGTCGTCGCCTATCCGGGCGAAACGGTGATCATCGACGGCGTCACGGACGGTGACCGTTCGAACTTCAACGGCGGCATTCGTACGACGAACGAACATATGACCATCGCGAAGCTCACAATTCGCGCCCTCTCCCGCGCGGTGAACGTGCCCGGCGACTTCAACCGGATCGTCGCCAACGACGTCGTGGGTAACCTTGTGCACATCGCGGGCGCCGGTAACGTTCATTCGGGCGCAAACGGCACGGTAATTCTCGGCAACGCCGTGCACGGTGCACGGTCCGACAACCGCCTCGACCACGCCATCTACATCGACGGCTGTCAGGAACGAGTGCCCTCGGAAGTCGCCTACAACCACTCCTACGATAACTTCGTCAACCGTGGCCCGATGATGAGCGAGAATCACCAGCTGACGCGATGCGATGACGACGTGCATCAGCTCGCCACCCAATGGCACCACAACCTCGTCGACTGCTCGTACCGCGGCGCTGAAGGCTTTACGGCCGCCGACGCCCGTTCCCGCTCCTTTCAAATCTTCGACATGAGCTGGGACGAAGAACCCGGCGAAACCGAGCCCGAGCCCGCCCTCGTTTACAACAACATCACCTACCGATGTGGCCGCGGTGGCCACGGCAACTTCTCCCATGGCAACGGCCACGCGCACTTCTTCAACAACCTCGCCTGGGAGAACCTCGGGTCCTGCCTTCACATGTCCGAAGGCACCAACTCGGCCCCGCGCATCACTACCCGTTTTTTCAACAACGTTTGCCATCAAGCCGATGAAAGCAGCGATGCCTATGTCACGGAGAACCCGATCGAGGCGAGAAAACTCTTCGAGCACAACGTATTTGTCGGTGGCCGAAACGGCGGCATTCCCGCGTCCGCTTCAGGCACGATCACCGAGGACCCACAGATCACCGTCGACATCGACGCCTACACCCCGGTCGTCATCGCGGAGTCCAGCCCGCTCATCGGCGCGGGCACGAACGACGTCAGCGACGTAGTCACGAATGATTTCTTCGGCCGACCCCGAACCGACGGCTACGACATCGGCGCGGTGCAGAGCTCTGATTGACGACCGCGATTCGAGGGCATCGATCGTCGGCGGCCACGCAGCACAGCTGAAGACTGTTCAAGCAGAAGTCGGGCCGTGAGCAGCCTTGAGACCGATTGGACGTGTTCTGGAATCGCGGCCCGCTACGCGTATGGGACACGCATTCCGGGGCGTTCGGCGGTGCATGGCGCTCCATCCTCCTCAACGGGTGTGTTCGCGAGGCGTACGCCGGGACACCTGCGCCGCTGTTGAAGGGCACCACCCACGAACGAGCTGTTGCCACGTTGTTTTAAGAACGATTTAGTCGCCCTCGTCTTCTGCAGTGCTATCGCTTCAGTGCCGCTCCGCAGACGGCGAGCGCACTACGTGTTCGTGCAAGCCACCGACGTCTGCAAGCGATCCGCGAAACGAGAAACCGATGACACATCGCAGCCACTCCTCCCGCAACGCTGGAGTTCGTCCCAGAAATCGCCACGCCATGTTTCTGCCTGCCCACACGAACTTCAGCGATCCTCTCAATGCGAAAATGCTCGCCATTTGCCTCGACTCGCGGACGCCGGATTCGGTGCAACCTGATCAAAAACTTAACGCGGCGTCTTTTCGCGTGAGCCCTAGCGCTCAGGCCCTTTGGCTGGCCATCGGTTGCGCCGCGTGCATCAGCGCATGCGGACCGGAGAGCGAAACCGAGACTGAGGCCGACGCCGCGATCGACCACACGGTGGCGTTGGATGTCGGCATCGCGGATGCGTCCAACGATCGCGCGATCACCTTCGATGCGGAAGCAACGATCGACGCAGCGCCGACGCCCTCGTGCACCAACACGGACGCGCCAGTGTGGGGCCCGAGGCCGCTCGATAGCGTTGACGCCGTCTTCGACGACGAAGAAATCGCACTCGCCTATATCCCTACGGGCGAGCGGAGGGCGTTTCTGGACGTGCTCCGGGACGACGCAAGCGTTCGAGTCGCCGAAGCGACGTCTTACGACCTCGTAACCCCGAGTGGCTCGGACTTTCGCGGGTCGGCCGGCGTTGACCTAAGCGTCTCGCCGACAGGCTATGCCCTTGGCTGGCACACGGTCGAGCGAGTCTTCGACTCCGAATCGAACCACGTTTTTTCCACCGCAATCATCTTCGACCGGGAGGGCGTTGTGCAGGCGTTTACGAGCACCCGAGGACTCCCGCGAGACGCCTATGGAGTTCGCGTCTTCGCGGCCAGCCCACAAATGCTCTGGTCCGGCTCCGACGCATGGTTCACCTGGACGGATGTCCGCTCGCGGCAACGTCAGTTCGGTAATGTCACGCGCCAGGCGGGCGTGTACGGCGTTGTGGCGTCCGCTCAGCGCGCTTCCGCGTCGCACATGCTCATCGAGTGGGCGAGCAGCCGACGTAGCTACGCTCTTGCGGCAGCACCCGAAGGGCAAATCCGCGCGGCCTGGATTTCCGGGGGTTCGGACCGACAACCCTACACGGGCGCGCTACCCGTGCTGGGAACCGTCGACCCACTCAACGACGATCGGCTCGCCGACATCAAGGACATCGCCCTCGCCGGTGATACGACGCACGTCCTTTACGGCCGCTACAGCAACGGCATTCACCTTGCGACGCGCCGAGGTGACGCCCCCTTCACGTCGCTGCGCATCGAAACCATCGCCGATGACAACGCGCAGGCGCGCCTTGCCGTTGCGGGAGAAGACGTGTGGCTGGCGTGGGCTGCAAACAGTGCCGGCGGTTCGAGCGAAGTCGGATGGAGCGAGGTAGCGGACGACGCTTCAGCGGCGACGGTCGTTCGCGACCAGCTCGCCGAGCTCCTCAACATCCGCGTCCTAGCCGACCGCGTACAGATCCTCGCGGCTTACTGGCCGCCGGATGGACCAACAACCGTCGAGCTTCACCAGCGCTGTTTCTAACGAACTTTCAACGCGCCTGCGAGCATGTCGAAGACCACACGCACGCGACGGCTCGTACGCACGTCCTGATGGCTCGTCAGCCATTTTCAATACGCATTCGCACATCACACTGTCTTGTGTCTCGAGAACGATGACAAGTCAGGAGTCACGCGCGCTCGACGAACGCCCGCCGGGGAGCGTGATCGTCGAGCTGCGAAGCGTACAGGGAGGGGCCATCGCGAACGTGCCGTCGCACAGCAGCAACGGACGCACGAAGCCACCCACAGCGTGTTGTAGCGCCGGTGACGACCGACTCGAGTCAGTGCCTCACCGTAAAACCTCTTTGATGAAGAGGTACTAGGCTTAACTCAGCTCACGCCAGGCTTTGCTTGCGAGCACCCGCTCGACGTCGGCGTGGCTGGTCCACCAATGGGGCGAGAGTCGCAGCCGGCCGTCCGGGGTGGTGATGCGAATGCCTTCCGCGTCGAAGGCCGCGGCGATGTCCGCAACGGGCGCGGCGCTGCTGCGCAGGCAGAGGGAGCCGCTTCGCAAGCGTGGGTCGGCGTGGCGTTCGGACGTGAGTCCGGCACGTAGCGCCGCATCTTCGAGGGCGTCGTTGATCGATTGCAGATGATCGAAGAGCGCGTGCGCATCGAGCTGCTGAATCAGGTCGAGGGCCGCTTCGGAGCCGGCGGCGCAGATCCCAGCGGACGCGCCGAGCTCGAAGGCGCTCGCTTCTTTTCGAATCGGAAGGTCGTGCTTGAGGTGGCCTTCACCCAGAAAGAGAAAGTCGAGGGCGCTTTCGTGGCTGAGCCACCCCGCAACGCGCGGAATGAGTGCAGCCATCCGCTTTGGCGACACGTAGAGGTAGCCGAGGCCCTCGAGGCCCATCATCCATTTGTGCCCGCCCCACGCGACGTAGTCGAGTTCGCCCACCGCGAAGGGAACGGCGCCAATGCCCTGAATACCGTCCACGAAAATCTCGGCATCGGCGGCGTGGCACGCGTGGGCCATCGCGTGCACCGGCAAACGAAGGCCCGTTTGAAAGCGCACGAAACTTGTCGCGACGAGGCGCGGGCGATGCTGCTTCAGGGCGACGCGAAACGCGGCCATGCCCGCGTCGTACGATTCCTGGAAGGCATCGACGTCGCTCCACACGATTTCGGCGCCGAAGGCCCGCGCCGCCTGCTGCCACGGGGTCACGTTCGCCGGAAAGTCGCCGCGAAAGAGCAAGATGCGGTCGCCTGCCTCCCAGGGATAGGAGAGCGCGATATTCGAAATGCCCGTGGTGGTGTTGTTGACGAAGGCGAGGTCCTTTGCCTCCGCTTCGATAAACGCCGCCAGCTTTTCTTTGAAGCGCGCCTTCTGCGGCAGCCACGCCTTAAATCCGCGAACGCCGCCGTGCGTGTAGTCCTCCAGAAATGCGCTTACTTGTTCGCGCACCGCGCTCGAGGGAACGCTAATGGCGGCATGGTTGAAGAACGCGCCATCGGCGAAGGCGGGAAAGAGCGTGCGATCACCGAAGGTCGCCCGGGCCGCCGTGGGCGCGGGACCGGCGGCGCGCTTGGCATCATCCAGCGAGGTCATGTGGACGGCTCCGCAAGACCGCGAAAGGCCGCAACGGCCCGCTCGACCTCGTCGTCCGTCACGTAGGGCGCCGGACCGAAACGAAGGCGATCGCGGCGGGCATCGACGAACACGCCTTCGTCCCGCATCGCGCGCGCGACCTTTGCCGCGTTGGCTACCCGTACGGCTACGAAGCCGCCGCGTTCCTTCGCGTCCGCTGGCGTCAGCACCTCGTAGCCGCCGAGCAGGTCGATGATGCGGTTCGTCTGCCGCGCATAGGCGTGCTCAAGGGCCTCGATGCTCATGCTCTGAGCCTGAAAAAACTCGATGACGGCGCGCGCCCGGTAGTGGCTCACGGGGTCGTACGTGCTGCCGGCAAAGCGATCCGCCGGCGTGTTTCCATAGCCCACACGCCCGGTGGACTCGCCTTCGAGGTTCGCAAAGTCGCTGAACCAGCCGGTGTACACGGGACGCAGGGTTGTGCCTTCCGGCACGCGCATGAAGCAAACGCCTTCGCCCCACTGGCAGTACTTGTAGCCGCCGCCCACGACGAACGCGCGCGCGTCCAGTGCCTTCCAGCGCCGCACGCCAAAATGATGGTAGCTGTCGAAAAGCACCTCCGCGCCCAGCTCATGGGCGCGGGCCGCAGCCCGTTCGAGGTGGGGGACAACGGTCGACGTCTCGAAAAGCACCGTGCTCGCCAGGAGCGCCGCCGTGTTTGGCCGAAGCGCCTCGGCCAAACGCTCGGCAAGGGTTTCGTGGGGCGCAGCGGGCACGCGCGTGATTTCTACGCCGGCCTCTTCCAGGCGACGTAGCTGCCGCGAAATCGAGTGAAACTCGCCATCCGTCGTGACCAAGTGGCGCCGCAAAGGGTCGAGGGCCGAAAGAAAGCGTACGACGAGCTCGTGCGTATTGGGCGCCAGTGCGATCGCGTTCGCGGGGCCACCGATCTCCGCGGCGATGTAGCTTCGCACCGCATCGGCTGCGGCCATCGCGTAGGACCATTTGTCGTCGACGTGCGCCGCGGCGTCGTCGAAGGCCTGAAGCACCCCCTCGCGAGCAACGTCCGGCCAAGCCTGATGGGAATGCCCCGTAAGCAGGATCCGGTCCGCGTCGAGAAAGCGCCCGTAGAAGGGGCGTAGGCTTTGGGGGTCGAGGCTGATCATGAAATGCGCCGCCTCGTCTTAGCGTACTCGCGCGCTTCATGAAACGGCTCCGTGACGCGCCGACTCGCTCGTTGGCGTGACCGATCGCTTCGCCTACAGTGGGCCTGTGCCCCGGGTCCTACCGATTTCCTTGTTTCTTCTGCTGCAGTGCGGGGGAAGCGGGGCCTTCGAGCTGCGTGTCGACGTACGAACGGACTACCGCCCCGGAACGGACTTCGCGGTGGTATCGGCGACGCTGACGGGCTCCAGCGACCGATCGATCTTCCCGCTCTCGGAACCGCGGGCGCAGCCGTGGCCTTTCGTACCGGCGTCGTCGTTGGCACCTTCGAAGGCGTCGCGGGCGACGCGGACTTGGTCGTCGCACTTCTTCGCACGGACGGCTCAACGCTCGCGGAGCGACGCGTCGCGAGCCGTGTAGACGAAGACAGCACGCTCACGGTGGTTTTCTCTCGCCTCTGCGAAGGTGTGACGTGCCCAGCGCCCGGCGGGGATGCATCCGCCACCGAATGCGTGGCAGGCATCTGCGTTAGCCCCTCTTGCACACCAGAGACACCACAGTTCTGCGACGAAGACGCCGTGTGCGTCACCGCGAACGACTGCACGGCTCCGCCCCTCGCCGACTGCGCGGCCATCGAATGCGGTGAGCTAGGCGTCTGCCAGATCAACAGCGACGATGGCGCATGCGAAGACGGCTTCATATGCGATCCCCTTGGCGGGTGTGGTCCATCCGACGCGCTCGACTGCAACGCGCCCTGCGACACGGGCAATGACTGCACCCCCGGCACGATTGTGTGCACGGGAAATACCGCCGAATGCGTGGTGGGCGACCCGGCCCCCGTTGGCAGCCTCTGCGCCGAAGGCGGCCAAGAGGGTCGCTGCGACGGCGACGGCATGTGCGAAGTGACCTGCGTGCCGGACATGCCATGCAAGACGGGCAATCCGTGCGAAGCGGGCATCACGAGCTGTCTGGGCGGCGTTCAGGATTGCGAGCCCGCCGGTCCAGAGGACGCAGGCACCGAATGCCGGACCGCCGCCGGCCCCTGCGACGTGGTCGACATCTGCGACGGTGCAAGCGTCGAATGCCCGGATGCCTTCGCAGACCCCGGCACGATGTGCGCCGAAGCGGAAGGCCCCTGCGCCGAAGCCGCCGCGTGCAGCGGCGAAACGGCGGCGTGCCCGGCGGCCACCCTTCTGCCTGCAAACACGGGCTGCACCCTTCCGAGCGGCGGCGACGGATTTTGCGACGGCCTTTCCGCCGCGTGCCAGGACGGATGCGTGCCCGGCGCGCCGTGCAACCTGAACGAGTGCCAGCGTGGCACCTTCGCGTGCGATGGCGCCGTTCCCCGCTGCGTGTTCGACGCCAACGTCCCCGACGGAACCGAGTGCCGGCCAGACGAAGAAGGGCTCTGGTCCGACTGCTCAAGGCCCACAACCTGCGCCGAGTCGGGCACGGAATCGCGAACGGTGATTCGCTTCGCGTGCAGCGCCGGTAGCTGCAACTCAACCTTGGACAACGAAACGCGCGCGTGCAGCGTGGACACGGACGGCGACACCTGCGGCTCCGGGTTCAGCTGCCCGAGCTTTGGTGCGTGCCAGTTTTCGAACACCTGCGCGACGTCGGGCACCCGCTCGCGCACCTGCACCCGCCAGATGTGCGCGAGCGGCACCTGCCAAAGCATGAACGAAGTGCAAAGCGAAGGGTGCAGCCGCGGAAGCCAGAATGGGCAAACGTGCAGCGGGTGCGGCACCCCCGTATGCGAGTGCGGTGGCGGCAGCTGCGGCCCGCGCACAACGACCGTGCAGCTCAACCTGCGTGACGCACGCCGGCTAGCGATGAGCTGCGGCGCCTTCGACAGCTGCGACCTCACGACCGAAGGCAGCTGCACCCTTACCTGCCCCTTGGGCATTCCGATGTCGCTCACCTGTCGCGAAAGCCCGACGAGCAACGACGCACTGATCCTCCGCGGTACGCCCACCTGCGACGAGTGCACGGACAGCGGTCCAAACGAAGTCGTCGTGTGCAACGACGCGATCGTTGAAGGCCTGGACATCGACTGCGACATCAACGAGCGCTGCTAGTTCGTATGGATCCATTCCTTCGCCCCAGACGGCCAAAATGCTTCGCTGGCCCCTGGGTCGACGCTCGGCCCGTCCACCATCCGTTCCCGAGCAAGCTACATACGCGCTCTGACAATCGACCAAAGAGCTGACCTCGACGCCTACGCCACGTAGACGGTCTTCGCGTTCACGAACTCGTGAATGCCCAACGCAGCGAGCTCACGGCCGTAGCCGCTCTGCTTGATGCCGCCAAAGGGCAGGCGCGGGTCGCTTCGCACGAAGGCGTTCAC
>JBCCRV010000311.1:0-8405 GCA_039201085.1 Myxococcota bacterium
GCCGTTGTGGCAGCTGATGCAGTTGTCGTTGAAGACGTCCTGGACGTTTCGGCCCGTCGCCGCGTCGATCCACGGAAGCTCGAGGCGATCGGGGATCGGAATGTTGAAGTCCTGCGGACCCGCCTGCTGCGCGAGGGTTGTGGGACCGGAACGCGGAAGGACTTGGTCCGTGCGGTTTTCGTGGCAGCCACCGCAGGTGCGGTCCTCGCCCGGCATCGCCTGAATCCAGAGCATCTGGTTTCGAATGGCCAGGCCGTAGCGGTCCAGCGCCTGAAGGTGGTAGGGCAAGCGCGCCGGCACGGCGGCGAGCCAAGAGCCGTCCTCCCGCACCGTGGCTTCGCCGACGATGGCGGCGCCCTCGTGCATCGTCAGACCGAACTCACGAACGGGACCGATTTCGGAGGAGAAGCCCTCGATGATGCGCACGTGCGTCGTGGCGTCGAGCGCCTCGTCGAGCGTCAGGCCGTCCAGGTCGGCGCCGCGAACGCGCTCGTTAAGACCGGTGATCGTAACGTCCACGCTGCCGAGCACGGCGGGCTCACGCTCGTCGGGCGCGGGCTCGAGAATGCCAGGGAACACCGGCGGAACATTGCGCGGTGCGACGGGAAGGGCGTAGCCGTCCCAGAAGTCGGGGTCGTCGTACACCAGAATGCGCTCGCGCGACCCGGGGTCGAAGAGGTAGACGCCGAAGTTGGGCGCCGTGTTGGCGAGCTCGTTGCGTGCGTTCACGTCGCCATCGGACCAGCCCACCAGGAAGCGGCCGTCGTCGAGGGGCAGGGGCCGGCGGTAGCGGCCAACGCCCGAGGGCGGGCTCTCTTCGCCCGTCGGAACCTGCGGCGTGAGAATTTCAAAGCGCGCGTTCTGCTCGTCGAGCACGATGTCCGTCGCGCCGGTTTCGGCGCGTGCATCCATGTACACCAGGGCGCCCGCCTGAATCGTGCCGCGGCGGCTCGTCACGATGCCGACGTACTCGCCTTCGTTGACCTCATGGAACTGCACGAGGCTGTTCCCCGGCTTGCCGCCTGTACCGCCCAAGCCGACCATCTGCGTGCAGTCGGGGTTCATCGCCATGAGCTTTACGTCATTGAGCGCACCGAGGTGCTCCCAGCGGGAGAAGCCGATGCGGCCGTCCGCCATGAGGAAGGGGTCCGCCGAGTGCGAAAGGTTCTGCGCGCAGAGACGGCGGTCCGCGTCGCCGGAGGCGATGCCGATGGTGCCCAGCTGGGTGACGACACGCGAGTGGTTGTACTCGTCGGCGCGCGTACCCATCGCCGTGTAGGGCTGGTTCGTCACGAAGGCGATGCGGTCGCCTGGAACGAAGAGCGGCTTCACGTCGTGGTAGTCGCCGAAGGTCAGCTGCCGAATGTCGCCGCTGCCGTCCACGTTCGCGAGGTAGATGTGGTAGTGGCTCTCGCCCGCATGACGCATCGAGAACGCGACCTGCGTGGCGTCGAAGCTGATGTCAATGCCGTTGACGTCGACGCCTTCGAAGCGCTCCGTGAGGTTCGTGAGCGTACCGTCGGGCGTGGGCGGTGAAAGCACGAAGACGCCGCCACCCGGCACGTAGCGCAGGTAGTCGATGGTCTGGTTCGCGCCGCCGGTGACCGCATGGCTGCCGTCTTCGGTGATGAAGGCGCGCTTGACGAAGACGAGGGCGTCCACGCCAGGAAGCACGCTCTCGCCGGGGTCTCCACCGCTGCAGGCCATCAGCGCTACGCAGCAAAGCATCAATAGGTGTCGTCTCATCCGAGGGTCTTCTCCTTGGTGGGCGGTATCGCGCCCGATCCAGGACTCTGCACGAACCGTACCGACCATAACCCCCGAAATTTTCGACAATTCAACCGCTAGCGCCTGGGGGCCCGCACCCCCAAGCCCGTGCAAGGATGCCCCGAAACGATGCCCTTTCTGGGGCATAGGGATGGAGTAGATTTGAACGACGCTTGTTCATCTCGCACCCTGTCGCTTTCGAATCCCCCATGCGCGCCCTTCGACTTCTTCCGGCCTTCCTCCTTCTCGCCTTCGCGCTGCCGGGCTCCGCCCGCGCGGACTGGCTTGGCGACCTTGCGGGCGAGCTCACCGCCGCCCTGGAGGGCGACTCGTACGCTCTGGCGCTGGGGGTCGTGTTCCTCGCCGGTCTCGCTACTGCGCTCACGCCGTGCGTGTACCCGATGATCGCGATCACCGTGAGCATCTTTGGCGCGCGCCAAGCCAAGTCGAAGCTTGAGGGGGCCCTACTCAGCTCCGCGTTCGTCTTGGGCATTGCCGCGCTCTTCACGCCACTGGGCGTGATCAGTGCACTGACGGGGGCGGGCATGGGCGAGCTCAACTCGAACCCAATCGTCAGCGGGCTGCTCGCCCTGCTCTTCTTTGCGATGGCCCTCAGCATGTTTGGGCTTTGGGACATGAACCTGCCCCCCGCGCTGCAGAACCGCTTGGCGAAGGTCGGCGGCTCGGGCTACCGCGGCGCGTTTGGTGTGGGGTTCGTCAACGGCATCATCGCTGCGCCCTGCACGGGCCCGGTGCTGGCGGTGCTCCTCGGCTACGTGGGCACGACGCGAAGCGTGCCCTTTGGCGCGACGGCGCTCTTCGTGTACTCGCTGGGCCTTGGCATGCTCTTCTTTGTCGTCGGCGTTTTTGCCGTAAGCCTTCCGAAGAGCGGCAAGTGGCTCGAACACGTCAAGAGCGTCTTCGGCATAATTATGGTCGTGCTGGCGCTCTACTACGTGCGCAGCTTCGTTCCGCGCCCCGTGCAACGGGCGGACATTTGGTGGATGGCCGGCCTCGCCCTCGTCGTGTTGGGCCTGGCTTTGGGCGCCGTTCAGCTCTCCTTCAAGGGCACCGGCAGCTTTACGCGCCTGCGCAAAGGCACGGGGATCGCAAGCTGCGTAGCGGGGCTCATCGCGCTCATCTTCTGGGCCGAAGCCCTGCCCGAGGGCGCGCACATCGAGTGGTTGGAAGACTACGAGAGCGCCGTGGCGCAGGCGCGCGAAGAAAACAAGCCGCTCCTCGTGGACTTTGGCGCCGATTGGTGCGGCGCGTGCAACGAACTCGAGCACGAAGCGATGAGCGACCCCCGCGTCGTTGCGGAGGCATCCCGCTTCGTGCCCGTGCGACTCGACCTTAGCAACGACGTTGCATCCGACGTTCGCGACGCGCGCTGGAGCCTCCTTCGCGAGCAGTACGAGCAGCCCGGCCTTCCCTTCGTGGTGGTGCATGCAGCGGACGGTGAAGAACACGAGCGCATCACCGGACTGGTGAGCGCCGACGAGTTTCTCGCGATGCTCGAAGGCACCGAGTAACCCCCCATGCGCAGGCTGACGCTCAGCGAGGGCCGGCGTCTCCTGCTGGCGCGAACCGATTTGGGTCTACGCCACGACGACGGAGACGGCGCAGCGCTGCTCGATCGTCTTCGCATGATTCAGCTCGATCCGCTCGATCCGATGGGCACGAACGCGGACCTCGTCGCGATGGCGCGGCTCCGAAACTACCCACGAGGCCAAGTTCTGAAGGACGGCTACGCCGTGGGCTTTGAGCACTTCGCCAAAGAGCGCTGCCTACTTCACTTCAGCGCCTTCGATCACTACGCGCGGGTCGCGCCGAATCGACCCAATTTTCGCTGCACCCAGCGGCTGCAGCGCATTTCCAACTCCATGCTCGACGCCGCCCGCGACGCCCTGCGAAGGGGTCCGCTACGCGCGAGCGAACTCGACCTGGGTCAAGTGCGCGCCATCGACTACCACGGCTGGAAGTCGACGCGAAACGCGGGGCGCATGGCCCTTGAAGTGTTGCTTCGCCGATGCGAAGCCGTGGTGCTCGGGCGGGAGGGCCGCGACAAGATCTACGGAGCGCCGGCGGACAGCGCGTGGTGGCGCAAACGCGTGAAACCCGGGGAGTTTGCTTTCGACGCGTGGAGCGTCCTCGAACGCGTTCGCGCGTCGGGCATGCTCTCGGAGCGCGCAGGGATCTGGTGGTCGAGTATTCAAACGCGCGACGTTGCGCACGCGCTGGTAGAAGGCGGCAGGCTCGAACGCGTCGCCATCAACGGCAGCGTGTACTTCGTCGAGCCGGGTGTGGACGACGCGTTGGCGCACTTCACGCCGAGCGGCGAAATGCGCGTACTCGGCCCGCTCGATCCGCTCCTCTGGAACCGAGGTGCGGTTCGCGATCTCTTCGGCTTCGAATACCTCTGGGAAGTCTATAAACCCGCGCACGCACGACGCTGGGGCTGGTACGTGATGCCCCTACTGCTTGGCGAACAGCTCGTAGGCCGCCTCGAAGGACGGGTGCGAGCGGGTACACTCCAGGTCGACCGGGTCTGGAAGGAACGGCCCTTCAACACGCAGGCGCTCGATGAGTGCCTCGCTGAGCACGCCGCGGCATGCGGCTGCGCTCACTACGAGAGGCCGGTCCGTTTCGACGTTGAGGCGTGACCGGACAGCAGCAGCTGCGCTCGCGCCTACATGTGCTTTTCTGCCGCGTACGCGAGAATCGCTTCCGCTGCGTGAACGGCCGTACGCGCCGCTTCAGGCGTGCTGCTGCGAATGCGTGCGTTGAGCGCCTCCATCGCCGTCGTGTATGGGCGGTCCAGCAGGAGGTCGTTCGGCGTGGTGTTCAGCGCGTCGCAAAGTCGGACAAACGTGTCCAAGGCGGGAAGCGTTAGGCCGCGTTCCATGCGCGAAATGAACTCGGAGGAAACTCCAGCTCGCTCCGCAACCACGCGCTGGGAGAGTCTCGCAGCGGTGCGGCGGGCCTTTAGGAGTCGGGCGAAACGATCATGAAAGGTAGACATTGGAGCACCGGAGTCTCTTCAAACATTCCCTGCGTTACCAGGGCTGGAAATTACGAAACGCACAAACCCTAACATACGACTCCTTGGTTCCTCAAACCCCCGTGTACGATTGTACCCAAACGAGGAAGCTTGGTGACGTCGATCGTCGATTTCCAGATTGCACGCCGGACACCACCATGATGCCCACTTTTGGCCTAAACGACGTTTGCGCCTGGCTCTTGAGGGGCTTGGGGCCATGGGCGTCATTGGCAACGCTCTGGCTCCCACGGCCTGAGCGCAAAAGGCCGAAACAGCGCCTTCGCCATGAGCGTGCGCCAGACATCAACTCTGAAAGCGGAGTTCACCCGTTCGAACGACCTTTGCGGCTCGAAACGAGCACTTTTGGGCAGAAAAGCGCCTTCTCCTTTAGCTTTGCGCGTCCGGCTGCAGATCGGGATGGCTTCGCCGAAATGCGTCAACCTGCGAACACGCGGCATCGACGCGACGAATCGTTGGAAACGGTTCCAGGTCCACGCCGAATCGCCGCGCATTGTAGATCTGCGGAATGAGGCAGCAATCGGCGATCGTGGGGCGCTCGCCTACGGCGAACTCACCGCGACTCTTCACGATGACCTGCTCCACCGCGTTGAAACCGCGCGCAATGACTTCGGCTCCGAAGGCCTTCCGGTCGCCGCCCCAGCGCTCAATCTGCATAAGCATGCGAAGGTTCTGCAGCGGCTGAATACCCGCATTGATGATCTCCGACGCCTCCAGCGCACGCGCGCGCAGGAGCGGCGATTGGGGAAGAAGGGGAGGCTCGGGAACGACCGCATCCAAAAACTGCAGGATCGCCATGCTTTGCGTGAGCTGGTGCGTCACGCCGCCTTCATTCCACGCCAGCACCGGCACCTGACCGAGTGGACTGCGAGCGATGAAGGCTTCGTCGCGCTGTTCGTTTTTCACGAGGTGCACGGGGACCGTCTCGTAGGCCAGGCCCTTGAGCTCGAGACCAATGCGCACGCGCCAGGACGACGAACTTCGCCAGTATCCGTAGAGGGTCAGTGCTTCCATCGGATCAGCCGCGTGCGCCGGGCGCGGGTTCGCTTCCCGCAATGACAGTTTGGTCGATCGTGCCGAAAAGGTTGCGCCCTGCGCCGTCCTCCATATGAATCGTGACGCGATCGCCGGCCTTCAGAAAGGGCGTCTTCGCTTCGCCGCTCGCCAGGATCTCCCGCATACGGCGCTCGGCAAGGCACGACACGCCGCGGGCTTCGTCCTCGTTCGAAATCGTGCCGCTTCCGACGATCGTGCCCGCCGTGAAGGCGCGCGTCTTGGTGATGTGAGCGAGCAGGTCATGAAAGGAGAAGTGCATCTCCGGCCCGGCCTCGGGGTCGCCGGCGAGTTCGCCGTTCAGGTGCGTTTGAAGGCGTCGGTGCAGCCGTCCTTCGCGAAAATCGTCGCCGAGTTCATCGGGCGTGAGCGCAAAGGGCGCGAAGGCCGTGGCCGGCTTGCCTTGAAAGAACCCGAAGCCCTTCTTCAGCTCCGCCGGAATCAAGTTCCGAAGAGTGACGTCGTTGCAAAGGGTCACGAGCTTGATGTGCTTCGCCGCCTCCTCGGCCTTCACGCCTTGCGGCGTGTCGCCCAGCACGACGCAAATCTCCGCTTCAAAATCCAGTCCCCAGCCCACGTCAGCGACGCGAATCGGACTGCGCGCACCGAGCAAGATGCCCGAGCCGCCCTGGTACACGAGCGGGTCCGTTTGCAGGGTCTCCGGCGGCTCCGCGCCGCGCGCCTTACGAACAAGGACGATATGGTTGATGTAGGCCGAGCCATCGATCCACTCGTAGGCGCGCGGCAGGGGAGCGCGGAGCTTCTGAAAGTCGATGGCCTCGCCGCCGTCGTCGCCGAGCGCCTTGGCCTCTTCGCGCAGGAGCGGCTCGGCGCGTTCCCACTCGTCGAGCGCCGCCTGGAGCGTGGGCGCCGCTGCCGCCGCTTTCGAGCCGGTGCCTACGCCGTTGATGACATGGAGCACGCCGTCGCGCGTGCCGTTTTCGAAGGTGGCCAATCGCATGGCACGGGAATACGGGGCCCCTCCCCCTCGTGTCAACGGCGTCCCCTTGCTGACGCCCCCGCCCGCCCACACAGTCTGCGCGTGAGCCTGTGTTCAAAGTCCCACGTCCCCGCGGCATGGGAGAAGGTCCGGTGCCGCTGATGGGTGCGAGCCGGGCGAAGCTGGTGCGTCGGGAGATCGCACGCCTCGAAGAGCTCAAGGACGGGTTGGACACGGACTGGGCGCGCATTCGCTGGTCCGGGCTGCTCCTGCCGCTGACGGGCGTGGTCTTCGTGCTTACGGACGCGACCATCGCGCTCTTCTATTTCATTTCCGTGGCCGGTTTTTGGGCCACAGGCGCCTACCTCATCGGCGTGCGCCGGCGGGAGTATGAAGGCGAGATCGCCGAGCTCGAGATCAACCTCGCTCAGCTCGAGCAGCCCGAATCTGCCTGATTTTTCGCGTTTTCCGGCGCCTCCGGTACGTTCCAACGATGCGGCTTTGGCTCGCCCTCGCCTTCGCGCTCTGCACGCCTTCGCTCGCCTTCGGGTGGACGGAAGCCCAGGTGGAGACGCTCGAAGCCACGGTCAACGTGCGCGACCCGTCGCAGCTGCACGTATCCGTCGAACTTGACCTGCATGTGAGCGGGGGATGGCTCGAAAGCTTGGAGGTTGCGGGCTTCGACGAAGGGCTGGTCCTGGAAGAAGACAGCGTTCGGTTCATCGAGGTGGGCGGAGGCGCTCGCACGCCACGCGTACGGCAGCGCCGTGGACGACTGACGTTCACTTTCCCGCGGCGAGGCGCACCGCGCCGCGGCGATTACCGCGTGCGATTCGCATACACGGCTCCGGCCCTTGAAGCCGACGACTCGGGCACCCTTTCCTGGACGCTCCCTGGGTGGCGCACAGGGCTCGACGGCGTCGTCATTCACACGGTCGGCGACGCGTCGCTCGAGT
Organism: Myxococcota bacterium; assembly: GCA_039201085.1. Classification (GTDB taxonomy): domain Bacteria; phylum Myxococcota_A; class Polyangia; order Polyangiales; family Houyiibacteriaceae; genus JBCCRV01. The sequence goes on from JBCCRV010000311.1 coordinate 7,775, forward strand.
TTGCGGAAGCCGTAGGCGGCAGCGTGACGATCGCTAGGCAACGCTCGGAAAATGCGGGCGAGGCCACCCTTCGCTGGCAGCGGGCGCATCTGCCTCGGACGGTGCCTTGGACCGTTCGCTTTCGAACAACTCAGGGCGCCGAAGCGAGCCAGTTGGAGCAAGCCGCCACCACATCGCCAACGCACGCGCGCGCCGACGATGCACCAGCGCCGCCGAAGGCGCCCGGCTGGCTCTTCGCCGTGTTGGCGGTCTTGGGCGCATTGTTCGCTTGGCTCTTCGAAGGACGCGCCCGCCGGTATCGAAGTCGGGCGCGGCCCCTTCTTCCACTTCCGCTGGCGCTGCGCGTCTTCTTGCTTTTTGGCTGGGCCTTCGCCGCAGCCCATGCCGGGCCCGCGATCGCCGCCGTGGGGATGGCATCGCTCCTTTGGCAGCGTACGGGAGCGCCGCCTTCCGCACCTCGACTCGGCGGCTGGCGTGCGGCCCGCGCCGGCGAACGTAGGGATCACGCGCCGCGGCCGTGGGACAGCTGGACAGACGGTCGCTCGTTCTGGGGTATGGCGCTCGCGCTGGGCACCGTGGCCTTTGCCTACTCGAAGAGCGGTGACCCCTTCTCTCTCGTGCTCGCCCTCCC
>JBCCRV010000312.1:0-8360 GCA_039201085.1 Myxococcota bacterium
CCGCAATGGCGGTCTGGATGTCGATTTCTTCTCATTCCCGGTTCTGACCTCGGTGATCCAGCCGGAATTTATCGATCAGCACGAGGTCTTTGTGCGCTCGAGCTTTCTCGGCGACCGGCTCGATGTCTCGGCGACTGCCTTCTACTACGATTGGAAGGATGCACAGGTTCCGGGGTCTTCTCCCGTCATCGATGCGAATGGTGGGCGGCTGTTCGGCAATGTCCCCGAGGCGATCGGATACGGCGCCGAGGTCTCGGCCGCGTTTTGGCCGGTCCCAGAGGCCCGGATTGACGGCGCGAACCTCCGCGCCAACTTCCGCGGGCATATCGACGCCCCGATGCGGCGTCTCGCGAAGCCCGCCCCGTCGCGTGTAGCCAAAGCCGCGCCCAAAGGTGCCGCGGGGCACGGGCCAAAGCAGGTTCGGTTCCGCTTCGCCGGCCAGCGCGGCTTCGGTGAGAAGGGCCGGCTCGGCGGGGCCGCTGAGGATTCGCCCGTACGCCGCGCGTGAACCGAGGTCCAGTCGCTCGGCGCGGCTACGCGCGGCAGGCCCCGCCACGGGAATTCTTCGCGGTCCATCGCAATGGTAGCGAGGCCGATGCCGGCAGCGGCGAAGGGGCTCGGTCCAGACGTCAATGGCCGCCGTCGCGGCTTCAAGGGTTGCAGGCGGCTGAGGAAGCGTTGCGTCGGCGGCCGGCTGAAGCGTCGGTCCCGTGCGCGGGCTTGCGGTATCACCGTGCTCCATACTCGAAGCGTTTGCTTCCATTGTCGCCGCCGGAAGCTGGGCTTCGCCTTGGGTGAGATGCGCGGGAGCCTGAATCGCGTTCGGCACCGAAAGCGACGAGAAGACCTCTGATGAGTCGCAGGCGCAGAGCAGCAGGAGACTTGTAAAGACGGAACGTGCCGTCGTCGATCTGGTGCCCATACGCGCCAAGATTGGGAGGATAGCACCCTTGGCGCAGCCCGCTCGGTTCCGAGCCACGCCGCTGTTGAGCAACATGTCATCACGTTGACGATAGGACCCGATGCACACTGTCGCTGGAGTCTCCGAAGGACGCTTGGGTGCACTACGTAGTCATCGTCGCGCGCTGTCCAGCAACCCAAATGGTCCAGAGCTGGGTTGCATCCTTGCGAATCGGCAGCGCTCGAAGCCAGTGTTCGAAGTGCAAGGGAGGCTTGACATCGCGGGGGCGGCGACTGACCGTGCCGCGCGTGGATCCAACTCCAGGCCTGCTCCAGATCGCTGAACGAGCAGCGACCGCACTTGTCGCATCCGATACTGCGCCGCTGCTCGAGCTCAAGGCCGCGTTCCTGAACGAAGTTGAGGACGAGCTGCGCGAGTTCGAGGAGTATGTTCTTAAAGCAGATGATCGCGATCGCCGGCGGCCTTCGATCGTTCGCTGGCGAACCATCGACATGGACCAAGTGGATGGCGCATTGGTGCGTTGGATAGCGGGAGACGAAGACGCTCTCTTGGACGCGACCGCTGGCGGCGACCTCAAGCGTACCGCCCAACATATAAAGGCCCAGCAAACGAATGGGCGACTTCGTATGTCGTTGCGTAAGCCGCTCAAGACCGCGAACGACGTGTTCTCGGGGGTGTTGGCGGACACGTTCCGCGTTCCGAGCCCGGCCTTCGAACGGCTTGAGTTGGCGCGGCACATCTGCGACCTGCGTTCCCAACTTGCACTCAGAGCCGCAACGGGGCTGAGCAGCAGCGCACCGCTGCGTTCGGTTCGGTCCAAGAATCACGCCGCCGTGGTCGTACGACGCCTCGAAGTGTTGGATTCTCCGACAGCCGCGCTCTCGCCCTACGATGCCCTCGGCATCGCAGAGGGAGCAGTGCTTGAAGAGGGGCCGCCAATAGTCTGCATGCCGCAAGATGGGCTTTCGTTCGCCTTTGAACGAGCACTCACGTTGACGCAGAGCCAGGCAGCGGAGTGGAAAGAAACATACCGGCGCAGCAGCCTGCTTGAAGAAACGTACGCTTCAACCACGCTCGGGATTAACCTCCTTCGAGCCCTTGCATTGTATGGCCTATCGCAGGCTTCGAAAAACGAGCTACTCAAGGTATTGGCGCCCGCCGACCCGTTCCTGGAGGGCCCCGGCCGCGCAGCAACGCGTCTAGCACTCGGCGATCGGACCTACGTAGGGCATGGCCCCAAGGAAGACGCATACGAGGCATGGCTCTGGTCCATCGCGATCCGGCTCGCAGGAGTTGCCGACCAGGAGCATGTTTGGCTGGAGGAGTGGGCGGGCCAGACCGACCGACTGAGCGGGTCTATCGAGGGACGTGCGGTGGTCGCGGCTGCAGCGGTACTGCGCCAAGTGTCGAACGAGCACACTGCACTTATTCGTGCAGTCGCCGAGGCGGCGCCCCACTGGCTTGGCGTTTCTATGGAGGATGTCCGAAACGGGCTTATCGTGCCCGAGGATTTACAGATCAACCGAGACGCAGTCACGCTGCTGCTCAAGACGGTCGAGGGAGACGACCGGCTCGTCGCACTTCTCGAAGAAGGACTTCAGAAGCACGTGTGGTAGGTCCTCGTCCGGGAGTCACGGTTTGGTGCCTGGGGTGCGGCGGACCGCTCGTGCAACGAGCGTGTCGTACAAGGCCCCCATTTCGTTCGACGGGGCAGCACGCCGGTTCCCCACCGGCGTTCGCCGCGCTATGGTCCGCGCCATGAGTCGCATCGGCCTTATTCTCGCCCTTCCCCTGCTCATCAACTGCGCCTCCCGCGAGCCCGACGATTCGGCCGCGCGCGAGCGACGGCGGGGCGCCGGCTCAGAAAGTGCGAATGCCGAATCGGCGGACGAGGAGTCCGTCCCGACGCCAGCACGTGCTGAAGCGCCGCCCGCGCCGCCCACCCCACCGCCGCCGCCGGATCCCGAAGTCGCGCCCGCTGCGGAACGTCACCCCGCTCTGCTGAACCCCACGCTCGCGAACGAGACGGCCCCTGCGAACTACGCCGTGAGGCTCGAGACCACGAAGGGCGAGGTGATCATCGATGTTACCCGCGCGTGGTCGCCAAACGGTGCCGACCGCTTCTACAACCTGGTGCGCATCGGCGCCTTCACGGACGTGGCGTTCTTTCGCGTGATCCCAGGCTTCATGGCCCAGGTCGGCTTGAACGGCGATCCGGCGGTCAACACGGCCTGGCGCGGCGCGAGCATTCAGGACGACCCCGCTGCTGGCCAGAGCAACACGCGCGGCATGGTGACCTTTGCGAAGACCGGCGCCCCCAACAGCCGAACGCAGCAGTTCTTCATCAACTTCAGCAACAACGCCCGGCTCGACTCGATGGGCTTCACGCCTTTCGGCCGCGTGCGCGACATGACGCCCGTGGACGCCCTCCACGGCGGCTACGGCGAGGGTGCGCCGCGTGGTCGAGGCCCCGCGCAGGGCCGAATCCAGAGCGAGGGCAATGCCTACCTGCGCCGCGACTTCCCGCAGCTCGACTACATTCGGCGCGCGACCATCGTCGAGAGCTGAGGGCCCGCGGCGACGTCAGCGATTTTGGCCGCAGGTGTTGCGGGACGGCACGCGGGCCCTACAGGCGCGGCGATGACCTCTCGAACGATTCTTGTGGTCGGCGCCAACCGTGGCATCGGCTTCGAACTGGCCAAGCAGCTCAGCGCCGCCGGCCACCATGTGCACGCCACCTACCGCACCACCCCGGGCGAGCTGGAAACGCTTGACGGCGTGACCCCCGTCGGCGGCGTCGATATTGGCAGCGACGCGGGTGTGGCCGCCCTCGATAAGGGCACCGCCGGCATCGCCTTCGACGACGTGATCGTCGTTAGCGGCGTCCTGCGCCGCGGAAGCTTGAGCGAGCCAAACTTCGATGATGTCGCACTGCAGCTAAACGTGAACTCCGTCGGTCCGCTGCGCGTGGCCGTAGCCCTTCATGGCCGCATCGCCCAGGGTGGCCGCTTTGCCATTCTCACAAGCCGCATGGGTTCGATCGCCGACAACGGGAGCGGCGGCATGTACGGCTACCGCATGAGCAAGGCCGCGGTGAACGCCGCTGGCATGTCGCTCGCCCGCGACTTGGCCGAACAGAAAATCGCCGTCGCCCTGCTCCACCCCGGTTTTGTGCGTACGGAGATGACCGGCGGCAACGGCCACATCGACGCAGACGAGTCGGCGCGCCTCCTCATCGAGCGCGTGAACGGCATGACGCTCGAAAACACGGGCACGTTCTGGCACGCGAACGGCGAAGTCCTTCCCTGGTAGGTACGGACGCGCGGCGGCCGCACCGGCCGTGCAAGACCGGTCTGGATACGGGAGACGGTCGCCCCGTCGGAAGAGAGACGCCGAGCGGAACGTAGCCAACGTAGTCCATGAGCGCCGCCGACCTTGGCCTTCGACGTCCGCGCCGCTCAGAGATACGGAGCCCCGAGCTTTGGGGGGTCCGCGCTTGCCCGTGGGCAATGCTCCTCCCAGGTACCGGAGGGGAGACGCTCAAGCTTTGAAGAAGTGGATCAAACGGGCAGCCATTGTGCTCGGATGCCTAGTGCTTTTGGCGCTTGGCGCGGGCCTGATCGCGCACGAGTCGCGTCCCTCAACGGGCGAAACGGGGCCGGCGGCCGACGCCCTCGCGCGCCGCGTGCTCGAGGCGACCGGCGACGCGCACTGGCAATCGCAGCAGGCCGTGCGCTGGACCTTCGCAGGTCGTCACGAACACCTTTGGGATCGGCGGCGCGGCTACGTGCGGACCACCTACGGCTCCGTCGAAGCCCTCATGCGCATGGACGGCAGCGGCATCGCCACGAAGGACGGCGTACGTAGCGCGGAAGCCCTGCACGAAGCCTTTGGCCGCTTCATCAACGACAGCTTCTGGCTCCACCCTTTCGGCAAGGCCTTCGACCCGGGAGTCACGCGCTCCGTACTTCAGCGCGAAGGCAAGGACGTGCTCTTCATCGAGTTCAGCAGCGGCGGCCGCACACCGGGCGACGCCTACGCCATCGAAACGGACGCGTCGGGCCTGCCCACCCGCTGGCAGATGTGGGTGCAGGTCCTTCCCATCGGTGGCCTTGGCTGCACCTGGGCCGGGTGGGAAACGCTGGACGGAGGCGCACGGGTCTCCACGCTGCACGCAACGTCGCTCGTGGACCTGCGCCTCTCGGACGTCCGCGCCGGCACGCTCGAGTCGCTCACGGGCGGCGAAGACCCCTTCGCTGAACTCCATTAAACGCGGGGTTCGAGCGCGGCCGTTGCATGCCGGCCGCGGGGGCGGTACCTGTCGCCGTTATGGGCGAGGGAACGCGCACGGCCATACGGCGCAGCGACTGCACACGCTTCCGCGCGATTCGGGCCCACAGGCGAGGAGCGCGCGGCGTCCTTTCAGCGCTCGCACTCATGAGCCTGCTCGCATGCGGCAACGACGGCGGCGCCTACGGTCCCCGAGAGCGCATCGCGCGCTTTGCTCGCTGTCGTGTACCCGTGGGGGCCGTGAGCGCCGAGGATGCGCTCGAACCACACGAGCGCGGCTATCGCTGGAACGCGCGCGTCGTCGTTCGCGAGCGCCAGCTCGATGCGTTCCTCGAATCGTGCGGTGTACGCGACGCGGAGCTCACGCCGGGCTACGAGGCGTCTGAGAGCCCGCTAGCGCCCAATCCCGTTCCACCCTTTTGGGTGCTGCCGTCAAAACGCTTCGTGCTCGGCGTGGAGCGCCGCCCGGACGAGCTCTTTCTGCTCGTCGAGCGGGACACGGACTACGCCATCTTTCTCGGCGCCTTCGTGGAAGCCCGCTAGCGCGAGCTGGGCTGTCTTTCACGGCGCGATCGTGAAAGCCCGTTCGTGGGCCTCGCTGACCGTACGATGGTTCGGCGCGTGCAGGCTCACGCTTCGAGGGGCGCGAGCTCTTCGCCGCTGAGCACGAAGAACGCTTCGCCGTACGTCTTCAAGAGATCGAGGGCGAGGTCCATGTCTTCGCGGCTATGGCCGCGCGTCACGTTGAGGCGGAGGCGCTCTTCGCCCTTCTTCACGCCCGGATACGTGATCGGCACGGTCATCACGCCGGCCTCGTACATCGCGACGTGCGTAAAGAGTGCCTTTCGTTCTTCCCGGCACATGACCGGCATGATGTGCGTATCGCTGTCGCCGAGGTCGAAACCGAGTTCGAGGAGCGACTTGCGCATGTACGCCGCCTTCTCATGAAGCTCGGCCACAAGCTGCTCGCCGTGGTCTTCGAGCATGTCGAGAATCGTCGCCGCCGCCGCAACGATCGGCACGGGCAGGCTCGCGCTGAAGAGAAAGCTGCGCGCAAAGTGCTTCACGTGATCGACGGTGTCGCGGTCGCCAAGGAGGATGCCGCCAATGCCGCCGAAGGTCTTGCTGAAGGTGCTGATCACGATCGGCACGCGTCCGTAGAGATCGTACTTCTCGACGATGCCGCGCCCCCCCTTGCCGAGCGTGCCCGTGCCGTGCGCGTCGTCGCAGAGCATAACCGCGTTCGGATCTTCTTCGACCGCTTCAAGCAGGTCGAGGATCTTCGCTTCGTCACCGTCGAGGCTGTAGATGCCCTCAATGGCCACGAGCGCGTTCTCGCGCTCGCGCGTGCGAAGAATGCGGCGGAGCGAACGGGCGCTGTTGTGGTTGAAGAAGCGAACCTCCGGCGCGTTTCGGGGCGTACCCGCCGCGAGGAACGTGCCGTCCAAAATGCAGGCGTGGCTAAGGTTGTCGAGGCAGATGGTCGTGTCCTTATCGGCCAAGGACATCATCGTACCGACCATGGCTTGGTAGCCTGTCGTGAAGGTGAGACACGCTTCGTAGCCAAACCAGTTGGCGAGGCGCTCCTCTAGCTCCACGTGCGCCGTGGTCGTCGCCTGCACGCGCGACGAACTCAACCCGCAGCTAAACTGCTCGACGGCGGCCTTGCTGGCTTCCTTCACCTTCGGGTGAGTCGTCAGCCCCAGGTAGTCGTTCGAGCTGAAGTTCACGATGGGCCGACCATTCACCGTCGTGTGTAAACCGCCGCTCTCGAAGGGCTTAAAGAAGGGATAAACCTGCTGCTCCTTCGCGAGGCGAATGCGCTCGAGGGCGTCGTAAGCTTTCCGCTGAACCCAGCTTTTGTCGGCCATAGGCTGGGAGGCCTAGCGCACTCCTGGCTGGGCGGCACGTTGACGGGGTGGGGCGCCACAGCCAACATTCGAACGACTGTCCGCCGCCACCAACGAGTTTTCCGGAATCTCCGTTGTTCCAACCGTGCCAGGCCGCGGAAAGGAGTGGCGACGCGAATAGCCGCGAAATGGTGACCGCCACCCCCAACGGGATCGCGGATCTAGTAGGAGGAACCCTTGTGGACGATCGGGAGCGCGCCTACGGCACCTTTGTTTCCCCGGGCGATGAAGGCAGCTATTCGCTGGAACTCACTTGGGATGCGCTGAATCGAGCAGAACCCTTGACCGGTCCTTCGCGGCGGCTGACGGCGCGATTCTTTGACCAAAGCGGCAACACGACGGCGCGCTCGTTTGAAGTGCGAGCACAGTGCCAGCAGGAGGAGTCTTTCACGTGCAATGGCACATGCCGCAACCTCATGCGTGACACTGAGAATTGCGGGGAATGCGGCGTTCGCTGCGAAGACTCTCGTTGTATCGATGGGGCGTGCCGTGCCCAAGTGACCTTCGACGAAGAAGGTGCGGGGCGGACCTGCGCCACAATATGTGTAGAAGCAGGCTTCCTCTGCGATCCTCCCAACTTCTCCGGGTTCATCAACAGCGGTGGGTGCCAGGAACCTATAGCAAACTGCGACTCACCCATCGCAGCCGCCACCTCCTGTGTGGGCTTTCCTCAACCGATAAGGTCGGGGTTCTGCGTTTGCGAGCCCTAGCCGCCCAACGCTCGGAGTCGCGCGTCCAGTGGAAGGCAGCTACGAAGACGTAAGTACAGCAGCGCTAGCTTTGCCGTAGTAGCCAAGGGTCGTGACCAGCACGTGCTTGGCGCCACGGCGAAGCGATTCGATGGCCGCGGCCATGGCAAAGGCGCCGCTCGCGCCGAACGTCTCGCCCAGATAGTCCTTCGGGGCGAGCGCTGGCGCGGCAACCCCGGCGCGCCTGAGCCCTTCGCTTTCGGCGTCGTCGAAGACAGCAACGCCGCAGCGCGCACGGACGACGGCGTTGATGGCGCTTGCGTCCACCTTTGCGTCATCGAGCGCTTCGGCGATGGCTTCTTCGAGAGCGAGCGCGCTGCCGTGCACGAGCATCGCTTCGGACGCAGGCGGCTCGAAGGACGTGCCGACGCCCATCACTTCGGCGAGCACCTTCGCTCCGCGCGCCTGCGCGCTCTCGCTGCCCTCAACGCAGAAGAGGCATGCACCCTCACCCACGCGCAGGGGTGCGTCGTCGCCGCGCAGGCCGAG
>JBCCRV010000313.1:0-8229 GCA_039201085.1 Myxococcota bacterium
CTCGGCAAGACGTCGAGCTAGTATGCCGTGGTGCTAGAGCCCGGCCAGGACGAACCCCGACCCCGGCGCCCGCCTTCGCGAACTCGACAAGCGCGCCCTGGAAGGTGGCGGCGCCGCGCGGATCGAGCGTCAGCACGCAAAGGGCAAGCTCACGGCCCGCGAACGCATCGAGCTGCTGATGGACGAGGGCACCTTCGTCGAGCTCGATCGTTTGGTCACGCACCGCTGCACGGACTTCGGCATGGACGAGCAGCGCATTCCGGGCGACGGCGTCGTCACGGGCTACGGCTTCGTCGATGGTCGCAAGACCTTCGTCTTCGCGCAGGACTTCACGGTTTTCGGCGGCAGCCTTTCAAGCGCCTTCGCGTCGAAGATCGCCAAGGTGATGGATTTCGCCATGAAGACCGGCGCGCCCGTCATCGGGCTAAACGACTCGGGCGGCGCTCGCATTCAAGAAGGCGTGGAAAGCCTCGCCGGCTATGCGGAGATCTTCGTGCGCAACATCATGTCCTCGGGCGTCGTTCCGCAGATCAGCGCGATCATGGGTCCCTGCGCCGGCGGCGCGGTCTACAGCCCGGCGCTCACCGACTTCATCTTCATGGTCGAAGACTCGAGCTACATGTTCATCACGGGCCCGGACGTGGTGAAGACTGTGACCCACGAGGAAGTCACGAAGGAAGAGCTTGGCGGCGCTCGCACCCACGCCGCGAAGAGCGGCGTCAGCCACTTTCGCTGCGAGGACGACGCCGATTGCATTGCGGCCATTCGTGAGCTGCTCTCGTTCCTCCCGAGCAACAACCACGAAGATCCGCCCTTCTCCCCAACGAGCGATCCCGTGACGCGCGAGGAAGTGGCCCTCGACACGATCATTCCGACGGACCCGATGAAGCCCTACGACATGAAGTCGGTCATCGAGCTCATCGTCGACGACGCGAACTTCTTTGAGGTGCAGGAGGAGTATGCCACCAACATGGTGGTGGGCTTCGCGCGTTTCGGCGGCCATCCCGTCGGCATCGTCGCCAACCAGCCCATGGTTCTGGCGGGCTGCCTCGACATCGACGCCAGCGTGAAAGCGGCGCGCTTCGTTCGCTTCTGCGACTGCTTCAACATTCCGCTCGTGACCTTCGTGGACGTGCCCGGCTTCCTGCCCGGCACGGCGCAGGAGTACGGCGGCATCATTCGGCACGGTGCGAAGCTCCTCTACGCCTTCACCGAGGCCACCGTTCCAAAGGTGACGCTGATCACCCGCAAGGCCTACGGCGGCGCGTACGACGTGATGAGCAGCAAACACATTCGCGGCGACGTGTCCTTCGCCTATCCCACGGCGGAAATCGCCGTCATGGGTCCCGACGGGGCCGTCAACATCGTGCGCCGACGCGAGCTCGCCGAAGCCAACGACCCCGTCGCCGCCAAGGCTGCCTTCGTCGAGGACTACCGCACCAAGTTCGCCAACCCCTTCAAGGCCGCCGAACTCGGCTTCATCGACGAGGTCATTCATCCACGCCTCTCGCGCGCGCGCATCTGCGCCGCCCTCGAAATGCTCCGCGACAAGCGCGAACAGAACCCGCCGAAGAAGCACGGCAACCCGCCCCTTTAGGAGGCGCAAAGCCCCGACGAAAGCCCTTGCCCGTGACCATACCCCTGCCCGTGCCCTTCGAGACAGCGCACAGTGCACGAACTTCCAGCAACCGCAGTGCACGAACTTCCAGCAACCGCAGCGCACGAACTCCCAACAACCGCAGCGCACGAACTTCCAGCAACCGCAGCACGCGAACCGCCAGCAACCGCAGTGCACGAGCTTCTGGCAGTAGCGACCGCATCACAGCCGACCGCCACGCCCAGACACCTGCAACGCGAGCGGAAAAGATGACCAAGCCTCCGACGGGCACCTCGGACGGCTCGGCTTTTGAGCTGGCGGGTCCGTACGGCGCGCGTTCTTCGCGCCCGTTTGCCTTCCGGCCCTACTCCGGCGCGACGATTTCCGCCGAACCCGCGCGCCAGCTCTCGAAGAACGCGATCACCTGACCGTGAATCGCATCGATCGGGTTTGCGAACTCCACGGGCATCTCCAGCGGCACGAAGGGCGGAAGCGGGGGATGCATCACGCTCTGCGTGCCGCCTCGAAAGAAGATCGAGCCGTGGCTGCCGGTCTCGTACACGTATACGCCACGCGTATACGCTTCGCCGTCGACCATCACGTTTCCGCGCAACGGCAGCTCGGCCGTCGGTAAATCCACGAAGCCCGCAGCGCCGCCCGTAATGGGCACGCCGATCGCTCGTGCCAAGGTCTCCGTCGAGCTGTTCGCGATGGTCTCATCGTTGCGAAGCATGAGCATGAACACGTCCGTAGGCGCTTCGCGGAGGAGCCGTCCGTACGCAGCCGCATCGCCCGAGTCGAAGACCAGCTGGTACAGCGCGTAGCCGGGAAAGAGGAGCGGCGGCTGCGTCTCGTAGTCGAACTCGGGCGACACGCCGAAGTTGGGAAAGAGCAGCGCGAGCTGGGCGTTGAAGCTTGAGCTGTTCTGCACGAGCGCGTCGATTGGACCGCCCGTCGCTGCCAACACGGACGCGCCGATCTCCGGCTCCGTCGCCGTGAACATGGTTCCGATGATCCCACCGAGCGACTGGCCGATGAACGCCAGCTCTGAGGTGCTCAAGTCGAGGCCTGCAAAGCGCGCGTCACGCTCCCCAATCGCCGCGAGATCGCTTGAGCGCAACACGCGAACGAGCACGTGAAGGTCCGCGACCGACTGCCGCAGGGCGTCGCGAAAATACGCGGGATGAAACGGAATCAGATCGCCCGAAGTCTGAAAGGCACCGACGAACGCGAGCGCAATGCCCGTACCGCCGAGGTCGCCGAAGCCGTCCGGGGTCTCTTCGTCCGTGAACTCGTGCACCTCGTCCACGCCCGAACCGGACGCGCGCAGGCCGTGGAAGGGTGCGTCTATGGCCACCGTCGCGTAGCCGGCACGGGCAAGCGTATTGGCGATGGCGAGAGCATTGCTGCGCTCCTGCGTGATGCCGTGTTGAACGATGGCAACGGGCGGCGAAAGATCATCGCCCACCGGCAAGGTCAAGGTGAAAGGCACCGTGTCCATGCGCTTGGCGATGAAGGCGCCGCTCTCGTCCCGTTCGAAGGGGCCGTGCACATTGACGGTTTCGTCCATGTAGTTGGGCGCCTCGAAGGTGCCGTTGACCATCGCGGCGATCGCGTCGTGCGCAATGCCACCCTCCAAACCACGGCCGGGCAGATTCTCCGCCGGTACGCCCAGTCGAGCGTCGAGGGCGTCGCCTTCGAGGACCTCGGTGATCGCGACCTCGGGCGTGAGGTCCTGCACCTGCGCGCGCACGTCGACCAACCCCTGTGTACCGTTCTGCGTGGTGAACACGGCGAGGGACGCGATCTGACCCACGTCGTCCTCGACGTTGTCGAGCACTGGGCGATAGCGCTCATACGCCTCCGCAAGGATCGCGTCTTCGGGCGCCGCATCCGCGTCCCGAAGGGACGCAAAGGTTTCGGAAGGAAGGAGCGGCGCGCCGTCCGCCATGACGCGCCGGGTAACGACGGCCGCGTAGCGCTGGCCGGGAGCCAGGGGCGCCACGGGACGCACGGCGATGTATCGGTCTGGAGCCACCCAGTCGACTTCCGCCTCGATGCGCTCAAAGGCGTCGGCCGCGCCCGAGTCCGCGGAAACGAGGTAGACGCTGGCGTCCGCCGCCAGCGTCTCGCCCGTGGTTTGCGGAAGCGACATCGGATCGATGTCGCCATCGATGGGCACGAAGACTGTGGAAACCACGGAAAACCCGTTGAGCTGCGCCAACGAAGTCCGCATTGGCTCTTCGTAGCGCGAGCGAAACATGCCCGGGAATGCACCCAAAGCCACGCCGCCGGTCTCGCTCAGGTAGAGATCGTCCGGAAAGGGCACCGTTCCGTAGTCCATCGGGTCCGCACTCGGCGCAAAAACCGCGCGAATGCCCGTCTCAACGGGCAGATCCGGCGCGACTTCCGGCGTTACGTCCATGCCCATATCGACGGACGGCTCCGTCCCGTCATCGTCGCCGCACCCCAGCGCAAAGACTGCGAGAAGGCCAGCCGTCCAAAGGAAATGAAATAAGCGGGGTTCAAGAGTCGTCATGGCGTCAAAAAAGGCTTTCACGGGAGCTGTTGCCCCGCAACAACGATCCACCTCGGAAGACGACCCTCGTGCGCAAGGACCTTTGCGCTCAGGTACTCTGCCGGTAGACTCGCCGGAGGGGACAACCCCAAAATTCACCATGCGCACATGCGAACGATGCGGATACGAAAACACGGCTGAGGCACGTTTTTGCCTTCAGTGCGGCGCCATGCTGGAAACGGCGCCGGAGGAGTCGTCCGATCCGCTCATCGGCCGCGTGCTCATGCACCGGTACCGGGTTGTGGAAGAACTGGGCGAAGGCGGCATGGGCAAGGTGTACCTCGCGGAGCAGAAGATGGGCACGGCCCTTCGCAAGGTCGCCATCAAGACGCTGCATCCGGAACTGTCTGGCGACCCGCAGCTCGTCGCCCGCTTTCATCGCGAATGCGAGACGGTCATTGAGCTTCACCACCCGAACACCGTGAAGTTCTACGACTTCGGCGAACTCGAAGACAAAACGCTCTTCATCGTCATGGAGTACATCGAGGGCGGTGACCTCGCGCGCCACCTTCAAAAGCATGGCGCCGTCGCCCCTGCCCTGGCGGACAAACTGCTCATTCAAATCTGCGGGTCGCTCCATGAAGCCCACCAACGCGGCGTCGTGCACCGCGACCTGAAGCCCGAAAATGTCTTGCTCACGACTCGTGGCGGGCAGGAGAACTTCGTCAAGGTGCTGGACTTCGGCATCGCGAAGCGGAGCGAAGCGGAGGATGAGTCGTCCGCGAAGCTGACGAAGCAGGGGATGGTCTTGGGAACGCCGCCGTACATGAGCCCGGAGCAGTTCAGCGGCCAAACGCTCGACCTTCGCTCGGACATCTACTCACTCGGTGTGATGACGTACGAGATGGTTACGGGCCACCTCCCCTTCGAGGCCAAAACGCCGTGGGAATGGGCCACGAAGCACCTCACGGTGCAGCCCGCGCCCCTCGAAACGCACCCCGCGGGCGCCGCGCTGCCGGAAAACAAACGCAACGCGATCATGCGTGCCCTGTCCAAGAACCGAGACGAGCGTCAGCCGGATACGCTGGCCTTCATGCATGAGTTCACGGGCATGGGCGACGCCCAAGTCGCGTGGACGATGGCGACGAGTACGGGCGTTGGATCGAACCCGGGGTCGAACCCGGGCGTCGCGCCCCAGGCGGCAAACACGGGCGGTCATGCACCCGTCGGCGCGCCCACGGCCTCGCCCGTGACCACCCCAACCCCGTCGCAGCACACCTACCCCACGCCGGGGCCCACGGACTACAGCACCGGTCCCGTGGCCGTTCCGAGTTCGGGTTCGGGCAAGTGGATCGGCCTTGGGCTGCTCGCCCTCGCCCTCGTCGGAGGCGCCGGTGCGGGCGTTTGGATGATGCAGCAACCCACGGAGGTCGCGACGAACCCGCCGACGAGCACCGACACCGACCCCGCACCACCCGTTACGCCCACACCGCCCGTCACTCCAACGCCGCCCACGCCTCCTCAGCAGATCGGCACGCCGATCGCGCCGCCAACGATGGACACCGCGGCCACTGAAGCGGTGATGGATGCGACGATGGTGGAAGCTCCCGAAACGGTGGAAGACCCGCCCCCGGAGACCATGATGCGCCAACCGGCCATGATGGCCGCTCGCAACACTGCCGAAGGCCGAGCCGCGTTGGCCAGCGCCGAACGGAGCTTGAACGGGGGCGACATCGCCGGCGCCGTCAACGCGTTCCTTCGCGCCCGCCGAAGCCTGGGTCGCAACAACCGCGACATCCGCCAGCTGCGCTCGAAGATCGTTCGTCAGGGCCGCACGATGGCCGGCAACTTTGCGATGATGAACAACTGCGCCCGCGCCAACCAAGCCGTGCGAGCCCTCCGGCGCATGAGCGTTCGCGTCGACCTCGGCGACTCGTGCCGCTGAACCCTGTTTTTGCCGACTGAGCCGCGCTTCGCACGCAGCGAGAGCGCCGCCATGGGCGCGTCTCGCGGCTTCCACACCCGGTCGTTCCAGTCAAACGGCGCCTTGAGGGGCCTCACGTCCGCTCCTTGAAGAACGGTCCCTCACCGCCGATTGTGGCTTCCATGGAGAGCCGCATGAACCAGCATCCCGCGCGCCGTATGACCTGGACAGAGATTCAGGGGCTCCGCGAGTGCCGAGGCCGCTGGGTGGCCCTTCGACGCTGCAGCTTCGACGCTGCATCCGGTCAAGCGACGTCCGGGGAGCTTGTGGACCGCGATGCGGACCTCGCCACCCTCTGCAACCGCCTCCGCGACGCACACTTCACGGACTGCTCCGTCCTCTTTTGCCCGGGTCGTCACTAACCCATCGGAGCGCGAGACGCTCGGAATCCTTCGGTTTCTAGGCGGGTTCGGCCTTTACTTGATTGCTTCGGATTCGTCGGTCGGGTCGAGATCAAGGCGCGAAGACGTAGGACGGTAGGCGCCTTTCAAGGACGAGAGAGCGCCGAGGTCGGCGCGAGCGGTGGGTCCGAGGCGATCAAATCTAGTACCTCACCAGGAGTTCGTAAACCGGACGCCGGCAGGTCAGCGCAGCGGAACTGGCCGAGCCGCGCAGGCGCCCTTTCAAGTTGCGCCCAAAAGGGCCGTTCGCTGTGTACGTGAGCGTTCCAGCGCATGGGCCGAGTGCGAGCGGAGGGGTGGCGATTCCCCTGGTTGGCATTGACGGTGAGCGCATCGCGTCCTTCAACGCCGCCGCCGCCCGCATCTTTGGGGTGAACGCCGATCACGCGCGTGGAACGCCCGCCCACCAGCTCTTCAACGCTTCCGAAGGCGGCGAGCTCCGGGAATCGATCGGGCGAGCCTACGGCGGCATGCCCTCCTTCATCCGGCTCCGATGCCGTCATATGGAGCGCTACGTGTCGCTGCGGGTTGGCCCAGTGAGTGTCGGAGGCACCATTTTGGGCGTCTCATTGGTGGTGCTTCAAGTCCAGGACAGCGCAGGGGCGGCCGTTCCCGCACCCGCCCGAGCAACCCAGGCGCCAGAGCCCCGCGAGGACGCGAGCGGTTCCGAGACCGTGTCCATCGTGCCGGGCATGCTCGTCGAGTACGCCGCGCGCGAAAGCAACACCGTGTTGAGCCTGGCGGAGGAGCTCTACGGCCACTTTCGCGGCCAACCCTCCGCGGCGATCCGCTTCATGAACGCCGTGTTTGCCCATCGCTCCCTCCGTGAAGTTCGTGGCGAGCTCAAGGCGAGTCGGCCGGGATGGCAGCTCGTGCAGCTGGTCTTCACCGAGGATCGGTCCACGCCACGCACGCAAGCGGAGTTCGCGCAAATGCGTCAGTTCGCGATGGCCCTCGAAGGCGCCGTCGGGGTGGAAGAACTCGGCCCGTCCAGGCGCATTACGATGTCCTGGAGCCTTCAGCGAGACGAGCGTCGCCGAAGCGAGCCGCCAGCCGCCTTCGAAAACGCCGTCGTTCTCTTGGACGTCGCCTATGCGCCCCGGCGTAGCGCCCTCGAACACCGGCTTCGCGCTTGGGGACTGGAAGTGCTGACGCCGCGCAGCGCGCGTGATTCGTCGCCCGATGTGCTGACGATCAGCGATCGCACGGGGGCAGCCCCGAACGTGCTACGGCTGGGCCGAGACGTTCCCGTGCCCGTGCGTCGTGCCCAGCTCCGCTCGGCCCTCCACGAGAAACTGCGGAGCGCGTGACGCCCGTCTGTCGCGCACCGGTGTCGCGGACTTTAGCTACAGCTCATCGAGACCGTTGAGGTCGTCGTTGCCACCGGCATTGTAGCCGTCGTCGCCGTAGTCCTCGGCGTAGCCGTCACTCACGCCGGAAGGGTTGTTCTGGTCATCACGCGACCCACCGCCGAGGCATCGGTCGGGGCGGCGGTTCCGCATGCGTACCGCGTCCCACGGTTGGCCTGCTTGGGCCTCGTCGAGACCCCATTCGCCGACCATTCGGCTGTCGTCGTTTTCGTCGATGATCAGGCGAAAGTAGCCGCGGCCGCGCGACGTCGGCCGCCGGCCCACCCCGAGCGCGCCCAGCGCATCCCATTGGAAGCGCCGGAGATAGCCGGGCACCGGTGCGTGAAGAGTCCCCCCGCGGTCGTGCGTTTAAAATTGGC
>JBCCRV010000314.1:0-8226 GCA_039201085.1 Myxococcota bacterium
GTCGAGCATGGCCGAATCGTCGAGCATGGCCGAATCGTCGAGCATGGCCGAATCGTCGAGCATCGCCGAATCGTCGAGCGTCGCCGAATCGTCCGTCCCTACATCGTCCGGCGCACGTGCATCAGCAGCTGCGTCCGTTCCGGCGTCGCCGGACGGCGCGTCCTCTGAGCAGCCGAAGGCGAGTGCGAGGGCGCATACAAACGGCCAAAACGTCGACTTCATCGCCCCAGTCTGCGCTCGCTCCAGCGAGGAGTGCAAGGAAGCGCTCCCACTGCACGAGAGCCGGTTGAAGAACCGCGACAACGGCTATTCAGCCAAAGAGCCAGCGGAAGAACTCGCCTCCGAACACTACGTCGAACGTGATCACCGGTATGAACCCGATCAGTCCGCTCACCACGCTTGCCCGAAAGGGAACCGCCGTCGTTCCCAAAAGCCAGTTCACCGGCTGCGTCGTGAAGGATAGAAGCCGAAGCATCACAAGACCCCGAAGACCACGGGCGATGAAGCGCCCCTCAAGGGCCAAGACACGGGGTGAAAGGCGCGCCCGAACCCAATCGAAGAGCACAAAGCGCGCGAGCAGAAAGGACGTTGCCGCCGCGCCGTTGGCCCCGATGAGCGCAAGCACGATCGCGAGGCCGGGCGGCCAAACGAGCGCGGCCCCAATGGCAAACACGTGACTCGTGATGCCCAGCGGTTGCAGCACGCTGAAGGCACCCAGATACGCGAGCGCTCCCCAAGGCCCGGCGTCGTGAACGCGTTCCACCAGCTCGTCCACGGAAACGTCACGGGAAACACCGCTCGCGAAGAGAGCCACAAAAAGGCCCAGCCAAAGGGCGCCAACAAGCAGCGGCAAGCGACGGAACCGCTTCGGGCTTTCGGTCGGCGTCTCGCTACGGTCCACGGCCGCATCTTGGTCGGAAACAGCGTCCGGCGCACCTGGGCTGATCGTTCAGGGCTCGGCGCTCGCCGCCTAACGACCAAGCAGGGCTAGTCACGTCTATTCGCGCTGCAGCACGGGTGCACCTTGCGCCTGTGTAGGTCGCCCCGAAGGCGCGTCGTCGAGCCTCTGCCGAGGTTCCGACAATCACACTGCTTCGTGCGAATGCTCCAACGGCAACATCTGCCGCGCCCGTGATCGCCGACTGGGCTGACGGGGACGTTCGCGCACGCCTGAATGTCCACGGGGTTTAGGTTCGCGCACGCGCCCGTGGAAGTTCACTGGATGTGATAGTCGAGGGTCATCGGTTCGCCTCGGCGCAACAGGTTGAGCGCGAGGTGATCGGCGCCTCGAAGCGTTGCGTAGGCTTCGAGAGCAGCGTCTGGGCTCGACAGGTCGTAGCCATTGATCGTGCGCACTAGGTCGCCGTTCTGTATGCCCAAGCGCCCGAGCAGTTGATCACGCCGGATCCCATAGACCTTGATGCCGACGACGCGCCCGTTTTCTTCGTGTGGAAGGACATGCACCGACTGGAACACGGATTCGCGGTGCGCTCGCGTTGAGGCGACGAGGCCATCGTTGAACGTCGCGCCGTCGCTACGCGTGACCCCGGCGACCAAGATGTCGCGATCGACGCCGCCTTCGCCTCTCCGGCCGCGCACGTACCCATACCCACTCGCCGTGACGATTACCGCCGCGGAACCCAGCGCACGCGCCTCTACCGTGCCGAACATGGTCAGCTGACAGTCCTCGCCGGACTGATGCATGACGACGTGGTGCAGGCCGACCTGCTTAAGTCTGCGTGCGTCCACCGATTGACCCTGCCGGTACACGTCGGCGCTGCCCGTCGCGTCCACGATTGCAGCGATCGAGAGGTCTCCGTTCGCCGTGTGGGCGACCGTCGCGACCAGTCGCAGGGCGCCATCGCACGCGGGTAGGGCGCCGTCGGCACGCGTGTGTACCCTGCGTCGGTCGGTCCCGTCGCTGCCTTCGCCGACGAGGGGGGTGCCGTCGAAGATGTTCCGGCTAAGAATGGCCCAGTCGTCTTTCGTTTCGGTCGGCACGCTGGCCGCGATCGCTTCGACGGAGACGCTCCGGTCGAGCGCAAAGTAGCGATTCACAATCAGGTCCGTCGTGCCTTGTGCAACGAGGAATGCGCAGGCGGCAAGAGTGCTCAGCTTTACGATTAGCGCGTGTCGAGAGTTCGCCATCGGCGGTCGAACTCAGCAAGCCTTGTGCCAGCCAAAGGGCGTAATGGACTCAGCGCATAGCCCCGTGAATCGGCTGTGTTCGACGTCCGAAGGGACGGAGCACTTACGGCTTGACCGCCATCTTGGCGAGTGGGCACCGATGATTCCCGCCATGCCTGACCAAATGGCAGCGCGACATGCCTTGGGATCAAGCGAGTTGAAGCTGAGGGAGGGAGCAAGCTGTTGCGAACGTCGTATCGAGTCGGGAGCACCCCGGCCTAGCGGATCCGACGCCATCATAAACCGACGTCCAACGCTAGCCCGCGGTGGTAGCCTGACGCGGTGACCATCAAGCGAGTCGCAGTCATGACGGGCGGCGGCGATTGCCCGGGCCTCAACGCGGTCATCTGCGCGATCGTCGGAGCGGGCAAGCGTCGGTATGGGTGGGAAGTCCTTGGCGTTGAAGACGCCTTCCGTGGGTTGCTGAACACCGAGTACAAGTCGCCGCGCGGCAACCGTTGGCTCGGACTCGACGACGTGCGCGGCATCATCAACACCGGCGGAACGATTCTCGGTACATCGAATCGAACCGATCCATTCAACTTCGTGGTGACCGACGAAGACGGGACGGAAGCGTGCGCGGATGTGTCGGAGCGCGTGATGGAAAACTACCGGCGTCTCCAGCTGGACGCGTTGATTTCCATTGGCGGCGACGGCTCGATGGCGATTGCGCAGCGGTTCATCGACAAGGGCATGCGAATCGTCGGTGTTCCGAAGACTATCGATAACGATCTCGGCGGTACGGACCAAACCTTCGGTTTCGACACGGCACTCAACGTGGCAACAGAAGCTATCGACCGCATTCGCGACACCGCGGAGAGCCATGATCGCGTGATGCTGGTCGAAGTCATGGGGCGCGACGCCGGCTGGATCGCCTTGCACGCGGGCCTGGCCGGTGGTGCCGATGCCGTTCTGATTCCAGAGATCCCGTATAGGCTTGGGCCGATCGCCGAAATGATTCGTTCGCGGCGCGCGCGTGGCTGCAACTACAGCATCGTCGTCGTCGCGGAGGGCGCAAAGCCGATCGGTGGAAGTTCAAGCGTCGTCGAACGAAAGCTTGGCGCGATGCCCAAGCTGATGGGCGCTGCACACCGTGTCGCCCTCGAGCTCGAAGAGGCGATCGACGCAGACGTTCGCGTCACCGTTCTGGGCCATATTCAGCGCGGCGGCGCACCGAGCGCATTTGACCGCGTGCTTGGCACGCGCTTCGGCGTTGAAGCCGTCGAACTCGTCATGGCTGAACGTTTTGGTGAGATGGCGGCCTTTCGCGGGGGCAGGGTCGTTGGCGTACCGATCGAAGACGCCATCGCAAAACCCAAACGCGTCGATCCGAAGGGTGAGCTCATGGGTGCAGCGCGGGCCGTCGGCATTCACTTTGGCGACGGGTTGACTCCCTACGAAGCCCCCGCCCAGTGATGCGCTGCGGCTACTCTTCGATCGCGTTTCCCGCGGCTCGAAGCAAGAACGGTTGATGTTGAGGAAGAAGTCGCATGGGCTGCCCGCTCGCGTGGACCCAGGCCACGCCGGCGGCATTGGCGATTTGCGCCGATGCGGCGCGATGCGCGCGTTGGCATCGAAGCTAGTGCGCGCCCTTTAGCCGGTACGCGTGTGGCTAAGCCGCTTCCAGCGTGCGCCCGCCGCCACGGCCGTCCGCCGTACGATGCCGCGCCTCCGATGAAACGTGCGGCCCTCACGCGCGCGGATCGACGCGGCCACGCGCACTCGCATGGTCGGCAAGGTTTCAGCGCGCGCCGCTCCGACGGGGCTCGAGCGCTGCGAGTCTCTTGAGTGACGCGCGCAGGACCAGAGCATAGGGGGCCGCCCACCAGGGTGCCGTGAAGGTTACTTGGCTGCCGACGCCGGACGGGCGAACTTCGTGGCCCGTCGCCTCGACGCCCGCGACCTTCCAGGTCCAGAAGTGCGCGGGCTCGACCCGGGTGATCTGGAACGGCACCCAAATGCCGACGCGCGTCCGGACGCGCCCTCGGGCGCCCGGACGGATCACCACACCTTCCGCTTCTACCTCCGTGATCGATACGCCCCATTGGGTCCATTCGGCGTACGTCGATAGGGCCGTCCAAACGCGTTCCGCTGGGGCGCCTACGGTGCGCGAAACTCGGAAGGTTGCGCTCACGCCGCCGCCCAGCGGGTGACGCGTTGGAGCAAGGCTTCAGCGATGGTTGCCTTTCCGAACACCACTAGAGGCAGAGTCTCAGGCCTAGGGACATCTGACCACCCAGTCGAAACGACGGCGTGGCCTCGCCTCGCGGTGCATAGTGAGCGCACCAGCCTGCAGGAAAACCGCTAAAGGACACCCATCCTAAAGTCGCTCAGAAGTGGGTGTCCTTCTAGCCGACTCCTTCTTCTAGGCCGAAAACCGCTGAAGGACACCCATCCTAAAGTCGCTCAGAAGTGGGTGTCCTTCTAGCCACGGCCTTCGGCGAAGACGCACGCGTGCACGCGCCCGGCCGTCAACGCTTGCGCCGCCAAAGGAGCGCCCCGAATACGACCAGGAGCCATTCGAGGCGTCCTTCGCCGGAAGGACCGTGCACGCGGCAGCCGCATCCGCCGGAGGCGTCGAGCATGCGCCCGCCGTCCGGCGCGGCATCATCGGCGATCGGCCCGGCATCACCTTCGCCGCCGTCTGGGAAAACACCCGCGTCCGGTGGGCTGGGTGCGCTGCGCCCCGTCACTGTCACGCCGTCCGAGCGCCCTTCAAGGCCGGGCCCATCGGGCCCGATAGCCTGCACCGTCACGAAGTACGATGCGCCGACGGCCAAGGGCAGATTGGAGAGCACCACGTCCGTGACGGAGCCCACGTCCTGCGCATTCGGAAAACGGATTTCCGACCCGGACTCGGTAAACACGCTGACCACGTAGGACGTGGCGCCGGGTACCGGATCCCACGCCGCGAAGAGGGCCGTGTCGGTTTCGATCGCATCGATGTCCACGTCCGGAACGCCACGGGCGGTGTCGCGCACCAAGGGCGCTTCGTAGGCGCCCTGGCGCAAGGCGTAGAGATAACCGTCGGCCACGCTCACCACGATCTCGTCATCGCCGTCGTCGTTCAGATCCCCCACGACCGGCGTACCGACGGGGTAGCGCAGGTTGAGTGCCCAGCGGATTTCTAAGGTGCAGGGCTCGAGGGCGTATAGGTAGCCATCGGTGCTGCCCACGAGGAGCGCCGGTGTGCCCGCTGTCCCGAGAGCGCTTACGGAAGAAACGTGGCTCAGGACGGACCGCTCCGACGCCGGTGGGGCCGCATCAGGGGTGTAGCCCGCTCCCTGAAAGAGGACCCTGCTGATGATCGCAGCGCCGTCGGCACGCGTGATGAAGAGCTCGCCCGACCCCTGCGTGCCATGCACGAACGACGCGACGCCCCCGCATTGCACGCTGGTCCCGTACGCCGCCACATCGACGAACGTGTCCCGGGAGAACACCTCCGTACCCCCGTCGATCAAGCGCGAGGCCTGAAACGAACCGTGGGCATAGACCTCCGGCGCCGCGTCGCCGTCGGTGTTCACCACCAGTGGCATGCCGCCAGAAATGAACGTACTGGCTCGCCAAATCTCCTCGCCGTTCGTGCCGCCAAGGGCGCGAATATCGTTTGTGATGCCGAGAAAATCGTCGACGCCGTCGCCATCAAAATCCGCCGCCGCATTCACGCCGTGGTTGCCAAAGCCCCAGGCGGCAAGGCGCGGTGGCGTGCTCCACACAAGGGCACCACTTGTTGCGTCGGCGGACAAGAAGCTCACTTCCGCCGACGCGTTTCGACGGGCCAGGAATATGCGGGGCGCACCACCGGGTCCGGTGGTCACCAAGGGATCGCGCAAAACGCCCACGTCGCCGATGCCGCTCAGGCGCCGGCGCTCGGCGGTGCCCGCGTCTCCCTCACGCACCACGATGTCGCGTCCCTCCACGGTGACGATCGATGGCGCACCGTCGAGGTCGGCGATCGTCGCCCATTCGGCGGAGATCCGGTCCACGACCTCCGGCGCCGAGACGGGCGTGGCGCCTGCCGGCAAGAAGCGCGCAAGGCCGCCGCGACTCGTGCGCACAAGGATCGACGGTCCATCCGCCAAACGTGCGATGAGCGGCGAAGGAAAGAGCACCTGATTGCCCGTGTAGAACCCACCGACGCGCATGCCCGGCTCCATAAACTCACGATCGACCACCCGGTTCGTCACGTTCATGAAGCGGTCGAGGATCAGCGCATAGCCGTCCGTCGTCGCCACCAGGAGTTGTTCGTGGTCGCGCGTCATCGGACCCACCACGGTAGCGGCCGCCACCCGTACGCCGTCGGGGCTGGCAAAGGTGCCGACGAGTGCCGGCGCTGCGCCGCTCACATCGTACCCATGAAGCGCCACGACGCGGTTGTCGTCGGCAAACTCGCCAAGGACCAGCTCCGGGGCGTCGCCGTCGTTCAGTTGAATACGCAAGAAATCCTGCACCGCCGTGCGCGTCGCCGACGCTCGCACGTCAAAGGTGCGCATCGGCGTACGGTCCTCCAGGGTCCACAGGCGTGTGAGCACGCCGGCTTCGTAGGAAAACGCGCTCACGGCTCCGCCCGCGGTGGTCAGGACCTCGGGCGTTCCGTCTGCCCTGAGGTCGAGGGTGCCGGCGACGATCTCACCGGCAGGAAAGGTCGCGAGGATGGCGCCCGTGGCGGCGTTTCGTACCCGGCTCGTGAGCGCGCCGCCGCCGATGCGGGACGCCGTCACGATCTCCAGCGCGCCGTCATCGTCAAGGTCCGCCACGGCCGTCGTTCGGTCAATGCGTACATCGTCGTTGGCCCGATCGGGGCCGACCAGTTCCCAGAGCAGCGTGAAGGACCCGCCGACGAAATCGTAGGCCGCCAGCCGACGCGCGCCCTGGCCTGCGTTGAACCGGTTGATGTGGGTAATCAGCTCGGGCAGCGCATCAGCGTCGAGGTTGACCGCGAGCACGCCCGAGGCGCCGCGGTCGTACGTGCCTTCGTCGAAGCGGGGCAAGGCGGATTCGCGCATGCCCGTCGACGCCGAGTACACCGGCAGTTCGGCTTGTTCCCAGGGAAGGATTAACTCGCGCTGCCCGTCGCCATCCACGTCGGCGATCTCACCGCCGGCGCCGCAGTTGCCCCCCGGATCCCCCGGCGCCGTTCCGGGCGTCAGCACCCAAAGGGTGCGCGCTTCGCCATAGCCGCACGTGGCTCCTTCGCAGAAGGTGATCAGCGTACCCGGCGGCGCCATCTGGCCCGTGCCGCATCGACCGGTGCCGATGTACATGTCGAGGTGGCCGTCTCTGTCGAAGTCCGCCACACGAATGCCGCCGAAGAAATCGGTGATCGTGGTCGGCATGGTCCATAGCACCGAGCCGTCGATCGTAGACATGACAAGTAGCTGGCTCGGACTCGGCCGGCGGCGACTGAGGATGAGCTCATCGCGGCCATCCTCATCGAAATCCGCAAGACCGAGAATGCGATCCGCCGGCACAATTTCAGACTCCCAGACCGAGATGTTGTCGCCACGCTTCGCGATCACCCGGCCGCCGCTGACGTAGATCAGCTCGACGCGCCCATCGCCGTCGACGTCTACGTCCACGAATTGCCCGTCGAGGAGCGTGCCGCCGAGGTACGTGCGAAACGCCACCGCCGGCTGCTCGATGGGCACGGTCCCCATCGAGGCGCCCGTGCGCCCATTGTCGTGGCGAAAGGTGCGCCATTCGTCCGCACGTGAGGTCGACGGGACCGCCGTCAACAGAACAAGAACCCCAACCCACGCAATCCGCATGCGCTCTACGGTAGGAGGCTTGAACGCCTATGCCAACTGCGACGCTGTTACATGCACCGCGCGTAGCATCCAACGGCAGCGGAACCGACAGCGGCGACCGGATTGATGTGGAATCGGAGGACCGATATTGAAGGGGAGAACCGAAGCAAAAGCCTGAGTACGATCGAGCCAAGCGCTGGAACGGCCGTTTGGAATCGCGCTCCAGGCTTTTACCAAGAACGCGGCTCGGTGCAGTTGGGGGATCCCCTCCTCCAGTTGGGATTCGACCCAC
>JBCCRV010000315.1:0-8222 GCA_039201085.1 Myxococcota bacterium
CCGTCGCACTGTCGGCGAAAATCGCCGGGCGGCAATGCTGGTCAGGTCTCTAGTCGAACCCAGCTAGGCTAGCGGTGCACCTCCGCGCGGACCGAAGGTGCCGCCTTCGAGACCGAGGGCCGCCGCCGCCGTCGCAAGGGCCCGTCCCCAGAGTACGCCGCCGGCGTCGCGCATTTCACCCTGGGGGAGCACCCCGCCTGCGCTTCCCAATATGACGCAGGGCATGCGCTCTGGCCGATGCCTAGCGCCGTCGCCGCCGCTGCCCATGTACATCATGAGACTGTCGTCGAGCATCGTGCCACTCGCTCCGGGCAAGCCGTCGAGGCGAAGGGCGAGATGGGCCATCGTCTCGTAGGCCCACCGGTTCACCGCGCCGTCCCATGCGCCTTCCCGCGAACTAGGATTGTAGTGGCTCAGGTGATGGTGAAACGTGTCGACCCGTTCGCCGTCGGGATCGTAGCGACCATCGCGCACCCGGAACCAACTCGCGACATCGACGTTCGTTCGCTTACCGCCGTCCGTATCGCCGCCTTCCGAGAAAAAGTTGATCGCTGCGCTACGGGTGAGGTCGAGCTGAAAGGCCAGCGCTACGAGGTCGCCGAAGAACTCGCCCTGGTTGGCCTTTGCCACGCTGCGTGAGCGCGCCTGCAGTTCACCCACGTCGCCGCACTCGATGGCCGGACTTGTGCCCGCGCCGCTTCCTTCCGCGTCTACGGAGGGAAGGCGAAGCTCGAGGTCGCGCACGCCCGACTCGAATTCGTCGAGGTGACTGAGTTCGCCCGGACCAAACCCCAAGTCCCGTTGAGCGCTGGCGAGCGATTCGCGTAGCGCGTCGAGCCGCGAGCGGCGCGGGTTGTAGGCCGTCGCGGCGGGAGGAGATGCCGGGGTGTCGCTGCAGTCGCCGCTGCCGCTCAGTCCGCCGAAGAGATGATCAAAAAGGCGCGCCGGATCGGTCACGACCGGCTGAAGGCGACCGCTCCCATCGCGCGTCGTGCTGCACCCATCCCGGTTTGGATAGGGCGTATCGATGCCGATTTGAATCGAATGAAAGGGCGTGGGCGAAGGTCCGGCCTGCACGGCGTCCGCAAAAGCCCAGTCGAGCGAAGCGCCGTTCGTTTGCCCGCTGCGACCGCCGCTCGTGCTGCCGTTCGTGAACAGACCGCTCGGCATCGCGTGAATCGAACCGGCCGCGTTCACGCCGCGAAAGACGAGCATCTTGTGCTTGATGGACTCAAAGGGTGCGAGTCGACTACCCGAAAGATCGAAGCCAGAGCTCGTGGGCCAGAACTCGCTGGGGCGCGTTCCGTTTGGCAAGAAGATCTGCACAAAACGTCGCTCGGACGGCGGCGCCGCCCGCGCGACGGCATGACGTACGACCGGCGCGATCAAAAGCGCAGCCGGCCCATAGCGTCGAAAGAGCTCGCGCCTTGAACATCGCCCCGCCTTCGCGACTCCCTTTGAAACCCTCATGGCCTTGCCTCCCGCTGCACGAAATAGTCGGAGCGGACAAAGGCCACGAAGACTTCGCGCATGTCGTAGTCACTTGCTTCGAAAGCCTCGAAGGCTTCGCGCAGCACCGGGTCGGCGCCGCGACGTACGCCCCGCCGTACGGCTTGGCACTCTTCGTCTGCACCCTCGCTATTCGCGCACTGCAAGCACTCGGCGACGCTCATGCCTTCGGGCAGGAGCGACGTCGTGCAGTGGGTAGGCTCGATCCCAAAGATCGCTTCGAACGCGTTCTCCACGAAGCACCCTTGTGCGTCGGCCGTTGTCGCCGTGCGTGTAAACAGTTCAACGGCGCTCGCAAAAGCGCCGATCGGATCGCGCGTGCCTTCCATTGACGCCGAAGGGTCGATCGGATGAACACCGTCCATCGTGCGATAGACGCCGGCCGAATCGTAGCTCTCCAGCGCAAAGGCCACAGGGTTCAGCGCTTGATGGCAACCGGCGCATCCCGCGATTTCACCAAGGGGCGTGAACTTCTCCCGCTGCGTCGCATCGTCCGCCACTTCCGGAAGCAAGCCGAAGTCGACGTCATCCGGGGCGTGCAGCTCGCGGCAGAAGAGCCGCTGCAGGATCAGCTGGGCCCGCTTCATCGGTTTCGTTTCGAGCTCGCCGGAGCGCGCCGCGATCACCCCAGGCATGAGCGCCAAGCCGGCGCGCGTGAGGATTCGTTCGCCGTCCATGCGATCGCCCGCGTAGGCCTCCGGCAGCGTGTCCGGCGCAAAGCCCGTTTGGCTCGTCAGCAGTTCGATGAAGCTGCCGTTTCGGTTTCGGAGCACCTCCGCCACGAAGCCGTCGATCTCCGCCTGCATCGCCAGCACCGTCTCCGGCGTGTACCAAGGATGCTCATCCGAATCCTTCACCGTGCCGTCGAGGAAACGGTAGCCGAGCCACTCGGCGAGAAAGTGACCGAAGCGCGCTTCAAAGCGGGGATCGTTCATCATCGTTCGCGCCACCTCGGCGCGGCGCTCGCCATCGTCGAGCCGGCCGTCTTCGGCAGCTTCGAGCAGCGCCGCGTCCGGCGGTTCGCGCCAAAGCAGATAGGCCAGGGCCGTCGCCGTTTCGACGCCGCTCATCCGCGCGGCGTCGCTTCCCTCCGTACGAAATACCACGCGCGGAAGCATCGCCGCCGTCTGCACCGTTTCCACGAGCGCGTCGAGAAGCGAGAGGCCTTCGGAACGAAGGTGCGCGAAGCGAGCCAGCATCGCAGCCTGGTCATCGCGCAGGTCGCCTCGCAGAAGTACGGACATGATCGCGCGTATTGCCGATTCGGCGCACCCATCGTCGCCGCTTTCAAGGCAGGGATAGGCGCGCGGCAAATGCTCGCGCGCCGCGGCGCCAATCCGATCGGCCATTCGCGCTAGCGTGTCCACGTTGGCCCGCGGCATTCGCAGCCCTTCCTGGCTGCCGGAGTAGTGGTAGTTGTTGGCATCGAGGAGGTGGTCGTCTTCCCAGGCCACGGCGCCGCCGATCGCTGCCTCGACCAACGCCGTGTACTCGGCATCGCGAAGTCGCCACACGCGCGGCGCGAGGAAGACCTGGGTCTCGTCGGGAAAGAGCGAACCGGCGCGGTCTTCCGGGTCGATCGGTCCAGAACGTTCGCCAATACCCGGTCCCGTCAGGCCCGGCTGCGGTGCGTCGGCAATCGTTCCGTCACAGCCGATAAGGGCGAGCAGAACGGCGAGATGAAGGCGCGGAGTTCCCATGCACAGGCCCAGTCGCCGCACCCGCGAAAGTCGGCTCAGGAAAACGCAGACAACGCACCTAAGCCCGAACAAGTCAGGCTTTTATTCGCTCACGACGCGCTCGTAGCGCACGAGCTCGTCCCGCGCGCTGCGCGCTTCGGCCATTACGCGTGCCGGCGAAAAGGCGCGGCGCGACACCCGAATCTCGTCCAAGCGGCCAAAGAACGCCCGGCCGTCCGTGGCGTCTTCTTCATCGCCGAACACCACCAGCGCCGCCGGAGCGTCTTCGACGCGCGCGGCGCCGAACTCGGCGCGAAGGGTCGACACCCGTTCGCCATCGACAAAGATCGCGAGGTCTCCGTCGGCGAAGTTCGTCGTCGCCGCCAGGTGGTACCAACGGGCCGCCGCTACCACGGACGCGGATTCGACCTGCGGGCGCTCTTGCTCTGGCGCCACCGTGGCGCCCGCGGCCACGCGCCCGTTCTCCAGGGACAAAAAGGCCCGCGAGTTGCCCAAGCCCGTGCTGTCCGAAATCGAAATGATCTGACCGTTGGCGCGGTCCGGAAAAACCCAAGCGCTGAGCGTCGCCCCTGCGGCGCCGCCCAGCAGATCACGCTCCGTGAAGCGAATGCCGCCGGCGCCCGAGACGGCCTGCGCGCCGCCGACCAGGCCCGCAGACGGCTCGGAGCGAGCCGAGGGCAGGGGCGTCGGCGCGGCGCTGTCTTCCAGGTCGTTCAAGTGCCAGACGCCTTCGTAGTCGGCCCACACGTCTCCCGTCACGGGCTCGAACCCTTCGGCTAGAAAGAACACGGTTCCGTCGCGCGCCTCGGGAATGCGTACCCAAACGATGCCCGTGGACGCCCACGTGTCGACTTCGTGGGCGAGGCGCGCGCCAGACTCGTCGACGAAGCGCAAATCACCACCGTCCGCCGAGACCGAGGTGTCGAAGCGGTCGGGCCGGAGAAACACCGCCACCGGCAGATCCTGCAGCGGCGGGTCGTCCGGAGGCAGCTCGAGCACGAAGCGCAACGAGACCGTTTCGGGCGCCGGCGCCGCCACGAGCGCATCCAGCGGTGCGTCTGCACAAGCATGGCCAAGGAGCAGCAAAGACGATAGGCATCGCAGGCGCATGGCGCTGACGATGCTAGCAGACCCGAAAACTGCGCCCGGTCTGGGCCGAGCGGCGCCAAGCGTGAGCCGGTTTTCCGCGGTGGGGCGACTTAGCGCCTTGAATGGCAAGGGCCCGAAAAAGCGGTGACGACTCGCGACGAGACGGCGTTGCTCGTTCGGCGCGCGCAGCAGGGCGACGAATCGGCCATGGGCCAGCTCTTCGACGCCTACGCGCCGCAGGTGCATGCCACGCTCCGCCACATCATCGGTCCGGATGGCGAGCTCGACGACCTCCTGCAGGAGACGCTCATCAAGGCGTTTCGATCGCTCAAGAAACTCGAGTCGCCCGAAGCCTTCGCCGGGTGGCTCCGGCGCATCGCTATCTTCACGGCGCGCTCCTACCTGCGCTCGAAGGCGCGTCGCCGCTGGCTCCGACTCGTCGATGCGCCCGATCCGGCGCGCGACGACGCCCACGAACCGCGGCGCTTGCTCCGACGAACGTACGCCCTTCTGGACCGCTTGCCGCCCGACGAGCGGCTCGCCTTCACCCTTCGATTCATCGAGGAAATGAGCCTTCCGGAGGTCGCCGAGGGCTGCGGCGTCAGCCTCGCTACGGCGAAGCGGCGCCTGGCTCGAGCGCGCAAACGCTTCGATGCGCTCGTGCAAACGGACCCGGTGGTGGCATCCTGGGCAAGAGGGGAACGCCGTGACTGACGAACGTGAGCCGCTCTTCGACGCCGTTCGCGACGCATGGGCCAACGAACCCGCCCCGGACTTCAGCGCCGCGCGGCGGGCCGTGTTGAACGGCGCCGCGCCGCCGACGCGCCGACGTGGCCCTTGGGCCGTAGGCGCCATCGCTGCGGCGGCGGCGGTTCTCCTTGTCGTCTGGGTCACGCGCCCCGAGCCCCTAAGCTTCGTTGCCGGCGCCGCCGCGGGCGAAGCCGGCCCCACCTACGAAAGCGCGGACCTCGCCTTCTCGGACGGGAGCACGATCGACGGCGAAGCGAGCGTGCAGGTGCAGGAGCTCACGCCCCGCGGTGCGCGCGTTCGGCTTCAGCGCGGCACACTACGCGCCGACATCACCCATCGCGAAGATACGGCGTGGCGCTTCATAGCCGGACCCTTCGAGGTGCAGGTCATCGGTACGGCCTTCGACCTTCGCTGGGAACCTGAAGCGGAACGGTTCAGCATCGCGCTTCGCGAAGGCGAGGTCGAAGTGCGCGGCCCCGCGATCGTGCGAAGGGTGCGCGCCGGCGAGCACTTCGAGCATTCCCTCGCGGACGAAGCCGCGGAGCAGGCAGAGTCCGTGGAAGCAGCGGAGCTCGTCGAACGGGCGGAGCCCGTCGAAGCGGCTGATACATCCCCGGAAACGAATGAGCCCGTCGAACCTGCCGAAACGGCGACACGGACCGACGGAATCGAAAACGGCCGCGCCGACGCCACGCGCGAAACGCGGACCCGCCGTGCGCGCGCTTCCGCCGCGCGCGAGCAGGCGAGGGAAGCGGCGCGGCTCGCGCGTGCGGGCGAACACCGGCGCGCCTATGACATCGCTTCGAACGTCGGCTGGTCGCAAACGCTGGGCCTGCTCGGCGCCGCCGATCGGCTCGCCCTCGGCAATGCGGCCCGCGTACTAAGGCGGCGCGAGCTCGCGCGCGAAGCCTACGAAGGCGCCCGCGAAGGCGAGCGCGGCGTGCGTGCACGCGCTGCCTTTGCGCTGGGTCGTTTGGCCATCGACCTATCCAGCGCGCCGGCCGAAGGCGCGCGCTGGTTCGAGCGCGCGATTCAAGACGATCCTCGCGGGCCGCTCGCGCGCGAAGCACAGGGTCGCTTGTTCGAAGCCTACGCCGCGGCAGGCAACGCGCGCAGCGCGGAGCGCGCTGCGCGCGCCTACCTCGAGCGCTATCCCAGCGGACCCCACGCGGGACGCGCGCGTTCGGTCCTGAGTCCGTGAAGCGCCGGCTCGTCCTCCTCGCTACACTCCTCTTCGCCCCGCAGGTGGATGCGCAAGCGACGCCAAGGGCGCTCGTCGTTTGGGTGCCGGGCGATAGCGCTCCCATCCTGCCCGCTCTCATGGCCGAACTTCGCGCGGCGGAGCTCGACGTGGAAACCCGCTCGGGCAGCGATACGTCGTGGCGGGAACGGGCCGCCGGCTGGCTCGTTCTCGGACCGGAAGCGGTCGAAGTGGTCGTGGTGAGCCGCGATGGACCACGCCGCGTCGCGCGCGTACTTCGGGAGGACGACCTCTCGTCGCAAGCGTTGCGTGTGGTCGAGATCTGGCGCGCGAGCCTGATCGGCCGCGGCGACGTGCCCGCCCCGGAACCGCAAACCGAACTCGCGCCGGCCCCAGTTCGGCGCGCCTGGTTTGTCGCCGCGGAGGTCGCAATGCTGCAGTCGCTGGGTGCGAAGCGTCCGGAACATCCCGCGCCCAACCTCGCCTTAGCCCTGGGACGTGACATCGGACGCTGGTCGATCGGCCTGGATATCGCCGCGAACCCTTTGGCGGTTCGCGAAGAGCTACCGCAGGGAACGATCGACGCGCGCATGGCGTGGATGCGCCTCGGCGTCAGCGTTCGACTCGGGCGCGACGGCGCCCTGCTCTGGCCAACGCTTGGCGCCGGCGCCTTCGGAATGGCGGGCTTCGCCCGAGGCACGGCGGCGGAGGGAGTGCGTGGTCGACGCGTTCGGTCCCTTTCGGGCGGCGCCTTCGGCAGCGCGGGCCTTTCGATTCGGCTGGGCGCACGCACGAGACTCGACCTTCGCGTGCGCATGCACGTGATGGGGCGCGCCTTCGCTCTGCGCTACGCCGGCACGGAGGACGCAGCCGTCGCCGCCCGCTGGGGTCGCTCGCTGCTCGACGCGGGCCTACGACTGACATGGAACCTTTAACCTCCGAGGGTTGGGTTGCCGACCCGGATGATGGGCCGCAGCGGCAAATTGTTCCCGGTACGATTCAGGGCTTTGACGAGCACAAGGGCTGGTGCGTGTTCGCCAAGCTGGGAACTTCCGCGATTGCAATCGACCTCGCACCGGGTGCGCGTGGCAAAACTGGGCAGGTCATCAACGTTGGTCCCGATGAAGAAATCCGATTCGTCCTCGCCGACTCGCTCGCGGAGTGGATCGCGCTCCTTCATCTCCTCGGGCTGGATGGCCACTCGGAGGTGGGAGATCGCTGTGCCGAGCCCGAGGAACCCGCCGATGATTACGACTATGACGCGCCGGAGAATGCACTCTGTTTCGGCGTGACCGGTGGCGTATTGCTCGTCGATCAGATGCGCCTTTGGTGCTTGAGCGAGAGCGGAAAGACCTCGCCCCGTCCGTAGTGGAGCTCGAACGGAACGCCTAAAGCAAGACTCCGCCCGCGCGCGCATGTTTCCGACGGAACGACGGACAAGCAGACGTTCGAAAAGGGTTGCTTGTTCCTGGCCTAGTGGGGCGACCTGTCTCGCCCTGGGGCACGCACCTTGCCCACGGCGGAAGGGGTCGCTACACCCTTGCGTATGGCGATTCGGCAGATTCTGCACTACCCGGACAAGCGATTGCGCGTTCCTGGGGAGCCCGTCGAGGACTTCGGGCCGGAGTTTCAAACGCTCATCGACGACATGGCCGAGACCATGTACGCCGCGCCCGGCGTCGGCTTGGCGGCGCCGCAGATCGGCGTCTCCCTCAAGGTGTTCATCGTCGACACGGCCACGGGCGAAGACGAGCCAAGCGATTTGCGGGTCTTCGCCAACCCCGAGTTCCTGGAGAAGAACGGCACGGTCTTCTTTGACGAAGGCTGCCTCTCCTTCCCCGGCGCGCGCGAAGAGCTGGAGCGGGCCGAAACGGTGCGCGTCCGGGCGCAAGACCGGCACGGTGAAACCTTCGAAGTGGAAGCGGAGGGTTTGCTCGCCATCGCCCTGCAGCACGAGAACGACCATCTCGAAG
>JBCCRV010000316.1:0-8203 GCA_039201085.1 Myxococcota bacterium
GTGCAGCAGCGAGCCAGTTCATAGCGACCTCCATCGAGATCGCTCCATCCTGATCCCCTCTCGACTCTGACGAAAGTCGCTTCGCAAACCCCCAATTATTTCAATTGCTTAGCCGCTAACCGATCGGCATTGGGTCTAGACGACGCGAAGGGCGCGGCGCTGCTGCTTCGAGCGGTCCACGCGGTTGCCCGGCCGCACGAGCGGCCGGCGCTCGCGTCCGGGGTCGAGGGCGTCGAAGGCGGCTTTGTAGTCGCGAAAGCGTCCGCCCGCGCGCACCGCATCGAGCACGGCTCGGCCTTCGTTGCGGCCACCTTGGGCGAGCACGTATTCGATCCACGCCCAGCGCGCGCTCGTGGCGCGCAGATCAACCTTGCCCTTTACGCCTTTGCGCAGCCGCTTGAGCCGCTTTTCGACCACGCTGATGCCCGCGTAGGGGGCGCCGTCGAGGGGCGTGTTTCGCTTGGCGCAGAAGGGCGCGATGCCAAGGCTGATCGGCACCTTCTTCGAAAGCATGAGCGAGAAGTCGACGAGCTCGTCGATGTCCTCGTCGGTCTCCGTCGGCAGGCCGACCATCATGTAGATCTTGAGCCGCTTCATGCGGTGCTTGCGCGCCAGCTCGGCGGCTTTCACGAGCACGTCCTCGCGTGCGCGGCGCTGAATCGTGTCGCGAAGGCGCTGGCTTGCGCCATCGCTCGCCGTGGTGAGTCCGCGGTGGCCGGCGCGTTTCAGCGCCGCGACAAAGCGGTCCGTCAAGCGATCGGCGCGGAGCGACGAGAGTCCAACCTCCCGTCCCGTGTCGGCGATTCGTTCGACGATGTCGGCGATTTGCGGATGATCGGTGGTGGCCGCGCCGACGAGCCCGACGCGCTTCGCTTCCTTCGGGATCAGCGAAAGCACGCGCTCCATGTCGACCTTGCGCATGCCGCCGTTCGTCGAGCGGCGCATCACGCAATAGGTGCAGCCGCGATGGCAGCCTCGCTCCGGCTCGATGAGAAACATCTCCCGAAGTTCGGTATGCGGCGTCAAAATCTGACTGTAGGCCGGAAGCTTTTCATCGGCGCACTTCGCGATTGGTGGCATGAACTGATCGCGAGCGGGAATGAATGCCCCTTCGATCTTCGCCATGCCGTCCAGGACGCTTTGGCGCGACCTCGCGCCGAAGAACGCGTTGACCGCCTCGTGCACCGTCTCGTCGGCTTCGCCAAGGAGTATGGCGTCTGCGTAGGGCGCGAGTGGCAGGGGGTTTGAAAAGGTCAGCGGGCCGCCCGCCAGAATGAACGGATGACGCTCGGTCCGGTCTTCGGCCAGCGGCGGAATGCCCGCCGCTTCGAGCGCTTCGATGAGGCCGGCAATCTCGAGCTCATAGGCGACACTCACGGCGATCAGCGGGTAGTCCGCCACCGGTCGAAGCGTTTCGTAGGTCAGCAGCGGCCCGTCCTCCGGGCCGTCGGGCAAGAATGCACGGTGGGCCGCGCGCCCGGGGTCCGCGTTCAGCGTTCGGTAGATCGTTTGAAATCCGAGCGATGACATGCCCGCGCTATAAGGGCTCGGGTAGAGGAGGCAGATCGCCTCAGGCGCGTCCTTGAAGAGCGTGCCCACCTCATCGCGCAGCCGCGCTTCGATCGTCGCCCGTGCGCTGGTCCGCTTCGCCAAGGAACCAAGCGTAGCAGCCTATCCCGCACCCGCCCCAAGAAGGCACGCGCATTTCAGCCCCGCGGCCGCTTTAGAGGGTAGGCCCCGTCGGACCATCGACGCCTCGAAGCGGGCCAAAGGTCGCCCGCGCGCGGGGTGGCGGTCCGCACGCCGGTTTCCACTGCTTTTCTTTACCGGTTCGACGGCCTACGAAGGCGGGAGAGGGGCTTTACCCAGCGCCCGACGCCGCAGGCGGCGGCGTGGACCGCGAGCGCACGCCGCGTCCACAGCAGCGTCACCTGCGGCGAGCGGGTAAAGCCGCTCTCCCCCGCCGGTTCGCACCGGCAACCCAGCCGACGAACGCCCACCCGACTAACGGACCGACATGAAGAACCGGCTCCAGCGTGGATCGCACTCCACGCGAAACCGGCCCACGCCAAATCCGCCGCTGCCGTCGCCTTCGCAGCTCAGGTAGATGGCGAGGGCGCGTCCCTTGATGCGTGAGATGTGCACCGGGCCGATAAGCGGGTTGGTGCTGTCGTTGCTGCGGTCGCGGTGGTCGCCGCGCACGAACACGTGGCCCTCGGGAATCGTCGTGGCCCGGGTTGGGGCGCGAAAGTGGCCGCTGTCGCTGACGCGGTAGCTCAGCTCGCCGAGCGTTTCCTCGTACACGCGGCATTCGGTGTCGTTCGTGTCCTGCTGTTCGCTTCTATCGCATGGACCGAGGTCTTCGATGGGCAAGGGCTCACCGTTGCGGATGATCTGCCGGTCCCGGACTTCGATCGTATCGCCGGCGACGCCCACCACGCGCTTGACGATGTCGACACCGTCCAAGGGGCTATGAACGATCACCACGTCGCCCAGCTGCGGCTCACCCCAGCTCAGCAGCGCATCGTCGGTCCAGGGCAGGAAGAGTCCATAGAGCATCTTGGCCACGACGACTCGGTCGCCGCTCTGCAGCGACGGCTCCATTGAGGGGCCGTCGATCTCAAAGGCTTCGAAGAGCACGATGCGAATGAAGATCGCAAGCAGCACGGCGCCGCCGATCATGCGCACGTTGGACTTGAAGCGCTCCCAAGCCGACTCCTCCGGATCGGGAGACTCTATGTCCTCGGCAGGCTGTCCCATTCGCCCCTGAATAGTCCGCTTTCGGTTTTCGTGCAGCCTTTTTGACTCAGCGCGTCCATCAGCCGTGCACCGTGGGGCCGAGGGGCAGCTGGGCGGCGACGCTCGCTTCTCGCTCGGCGAGCACTCGGAGGCGCCGGCGGCCTTCGGCGCCGAAAACCGCCTCGGCGAGGTCGCAGAAGAGTCGAAAGTGCCGCGCTTCAGCGGCCATCAACCCGCGATAGAAGTCGCCGAGCTCGCCCTCGCCGAGCTCGCCCGCCAGCAGCTTGAAGCGTTCGCAGCTGCGCGCTTCGATCAGCGCCGACACGACCAGCCGAGCAAGCAAGATCGGCTGCTTGGGCTCGTCCTGTCGCGCTGCCTTCATGAGCGCGCCCACGTATTCGTCGGGTGTCGGCTTTCCAAGCTGCGCGCCCCGCGCCTCAATCTTGCTGTGCACCTGTCGAAAGTGCGCTGTTTCTTCGCGGGCAAGCTCCGCGAGCGGCTCGATGAGCACCGGCGCGTCGCTGCCGAAGCGACCGACAAGAGCGAGGGCCGATGAGGCCGCCTTGAGCTCACAGTGGGCGTGGTCGAGCAGCAGACCGCGAAGGTCCGCCGCCGCCGCCGGCGCCCAGCTTGCGGGGGTTGGCTCGAGCAGATGAAGCACGCCGGGGTCTAGCGTGGAATCGTCCGCTGGTCGATCGCGTGCGGCTGGCACTTGCCCGAAGGAATCCGCCGTCGAAGGAAGCGCCTTGCATCAATGGCTGTTGAGGATGGCCTGTCCAAACTCATCGCCCGGCGCAACGAAGATGCTGATCGAGCCATAGTCCGCGTGATTGAGCGCCGAAGACGTGTCGCCAGACTCTCGGGATGAGAGAAGATGAAGCGGCTTCCGCTTCGACGGGCCCTTCGGCGTCTTATTCCACGCGTCCTGCACCATCGTCGGAAAGCCGCCCATCTTCAGCCCCTGCGTGTGCGGGCCGAGGAGCGCCTCCGCGTTCAGCCATGAGTTGTTGATCGGTCTGGCTTCGGAAAAGGGCCTTGTCAGCGGTCGAAAGAACACGTCCTTTGCCTTGCCGCGTGGACTTGCCTGAAGCTCGGCGCCGCGACGCACGAGCCGCGCGTAGGCGGGTTTCATCGTGTCCACTTCGTCCATGCGCCGCTTGAGCCGCGCGCCTTCCGTTTTGAAGTGAGACTCGGCGGCCCTTTGGCTGTCGAACCCTTCGGTGGTCCAGTCGCCGAGCGAGCTCTCGTGCCCGACGTGGCGGTGCACCACCCACTGCCCGGTACCCTCCACGAGGTTCCACCGCAGACTGAGGTGAAGCGTGACGAAGTACCCGCCGCGGTTGATGAAGTAGCGATCGGTCTTGGAGTTTCGCGTCTTGCCCTGAACGACGACCTCGACGACTTGGTCGACGTATTCGCCGAGTTGCGGGCATGCGGAAACGAAGATTCGTGTTCCCTTTGCAAATCGCTTGTCGAACGAACCGGAGACGGCGAGTACCGGAACCAAGGTCTGCCCCGAGAGCACGCTTTGGCCCGGGCCACGTGGATGCACCCACTCATGCGGCGCATCCATGGTTACTTTGACAGGACCCTTCGGCGCCTTTTCGAAGAGTGCGAGCCGGTCCACGCGACCCGGCGCCGCCGTGCGGACCTTTGGCATGGTCGCGTCGACTCCCCTGCGGGCCTTTCGCGGGGGCGAGAAGAGCTTTGCCGCACTCTGCGCATGGGCGGCTGTTGCGAAGTCCAAGCGCTGCACGAAACCCTGCTCGTCAAGGTGTTCGTCGAGCCCGTGTTCAGCATCCGCCGGGAGCTCATCGGCGCCAACGAAAACGAGCGCCGAACCGGCTTGATAACCGTTAAGCCAGCCGCCTTCGAAAGCTACGGAAACGAAACGGGAGCCAGCATTGGAGCTCGTTTTACCTTTCTTGCCCGCGCTTGCCGCTTTGCCAACGCGCTTCTTTGCCTTGGCCTCCACGTATCCCTTCGCGAGCTTCGCTTTGACGAGCGCGGCGACTTTGCGTTCCGCTTCCTTCGCCGACGCGCACTCGCGCGTGTTGCGTCGACCGGTGCTTCCGATTCGTCCGTAGAACGTGCTGTAGGCGGCGCCCCTGCGTTCGATTTCCCAGAACTTCGACACTCCGCCGCCTTCGAGTTCGAAACGTCGCTTCTTCATTGCCGGTTCTCCTCCTGTGCATCGCCAGGTTCACTCCGACGGTATCCCGGTGCCGCGTTTACGTCACTGGCGAGCCGGTGATCGTGCCGCGGCTCGGACTTCCGATTGAAGGCCCGGGAAGGGTGGCGAAACCGCATTCAAGATGCCGCGTTTTGCTCCCGGGAGCGTAGTTGGTTTGAACCGTCACCGATAGCGCACCCGCCTTAACGAAAAACGCGCCGCAGCTTTTGCTGCGACGCCCTTTTCCGGATGGAATCGGCTTAGCCGAGGGGCCCGATGAAGCCACCGCTGATGAGCAGGGCGTAGATGACGAGGGACTCGATGAGCGCGAGGCTCAGAATGAGCGGCGTGAACATCTTGTCGGCGGCGCTGGGGTTGCGGGCGATGCCTTCAAGGGCGGCCTGAGCGGCGCGACCCTGACCGAGCGAACCACCGAAGGCAGCGATGCCGATGGCGAGGCCAGCGGCGAGGGCCTTGTAGGACGCGACGTCGCTTTCGTTCGACGCTTCCTGGGCGAAGGCCACGCTCGAGACGAGCAGGGGGGTGAGAAGCGCGATGGCGCGCATGGCGATCTTCTTCATGGGGTTTTCCTTTTTGCGGTTCATTCAATCTGTCGATTCGGTCTTTGGCTTGCCCTCCGCCCGCCGACCGGTCGAATGGAGCGCGAGGGATCATTGGTTTGGGTTTGGGGGAGCTCAGTGCTCCTCGTGGTGCTCGATGGCCATCGAGATGTACACGGTGGACAGCAAGCAGAAGACGAGCGTTTGAATCGTGACGACCAAGCAGCCGAGCACGTAGACAGGAAGGGCCACGATCGGCGTGAGCAGTATCGCGGTGCCCGAGAGCAGCGAAAGGAACACGGTGAGCACCGCGTGGTCCGCGAACATGTTGGCCGTGAGACGAATGCACAGCGTGACCGGTCGAACGATGTGGCTGACGAGCTCGATGGCGAGGATGAGCGGCGAAAGCCACCATACCGGCCCGAGGAAGTGCTTGAAGTAGGCGAAGCCGTTTTCCTTCACGCCATAGATGTGGGTGGCGAAGAAGATGACGCCGGCCATCGCCGCCGTGGTCGTGAGCGTGTCCGTCGGCGGCAGGAAGCCCGGAATCAGGCCCATCACGTTCGAGAAAAAGATGACGAAGGCGCAGGTGCCGATGAGCGGCAGGAAGTACTTCGCCGCCTTCTTGCCCATCATGCCGGCCATCATGTTGTAGACGCCGATCGTCATCAGCTCGACAAAGGTGGCGACGGAGAGCTTGTCTTCGGGGACGACCGCGGCTTTCGTGTCGCTCAACTTGGAGCTCGTCAGCAGGCCGAAGACTGTGAGAACGAGGACCACTGCGATGAGCGCCCACACATGAAGCGTGCCGATATGGCCGCCGAAGAACCAGCGCTGGCCTTCGTCGTTGAACGGAGCACCGAGGCTGTGGGCCCAGCTGCTGAACGACTCAGGCAGCAGGCTGAACCACGACCAGTGTTCGGGAAGGGCCTCGGCGGCTTGTTCGGGACTAGCCATTCGATTCTCCTGCTTCGGTCGAAGCCGATTCGCCCTCGGGCATCGTCAGCGGTCCGATGAGGATGCCGGCGACGAGGGCGCTGATGCCGATGATGAAGGCGCGGCTATGGAGGCCCACGACCGTGAGCGCAATCCAGCAGGTCGCCATCAAAAGCGAGGTTTTCAAGGTGGCCAAGATCGCGAGCCGGCCCCGGCTGCGAACGGCCTGGGAGCTGACGCGCTCGGCCAGCCAGGCAATGGCCGACCAGTTGGCATAGGCGAGGGCGGCGCCCGCCGCGCCGCCAAGAAGACCGTGCAGGCCATAGAGTGCCCCCGCGAGCAGCGTGAGAACGATGCCGCTGACGGCGACGGCCTTGCCGATGCGGGCCAGAAGCGCGTTGCGGGAAGCGCTCATGCGTCGCCTCCTTCGCGGGCGCGCAGCTTCTTCGCGAGCTGATAGAGCGAGCGAAACCCTGCAAATAGACCGAGCGCCAGGCCCAGCAGCGCAAAACCCTTCGTCCCGTAGCGTTCGTCCGCCCACGCGCCGGCCTTCACGCCCAGCACGACGAAGATCGCCATCTCGAAGCCCACGCTGCCAAAATGACCGAGCGTGCGCAGGCTAGCGCCGTCCATCGAGGCCATCGGCGAGAGGCGCCAGAGGCCGCGACGGGGCGGCTTGGGCGGGGCATTTTCGCTTAGGATGGAGTCGGCCATCGGGACTGCGTGTGCGGGCATCGGGCCCACCACTCGCGCCCCACCTAGCACACCGGAAGGGGGGGTCAAGGATGGTGCGTTGGGGCAAAAAACACCCGGAAAATGCGAATGCCGGCGCGCTTCCCCTCGGCAGGGTTGAGGGGCGGCGCAAAACCCAGACTTCGTATCGATCGAGGCGAAGCCCTCGGTGCTATATTCGCGGGCAAACTCGCCCCGGCTCCCGATCGATGCGCCGCGGCCCCGGTCGTCCGCACCGCCAAGATCCAAGCCGTTGAATCCATGCGGACGTTGGTCTACGACGCACCTATGCGCTTCTTGCTCGCCGTTTCCTTCGTGCTCTTGGCAGGCGGATGCCAGTATCGGCACACGACGATCGGTCCGGGCGCAACGGCGGAGTTGGTGCTGGTGAACCGCTCCAACGTCAACATTTGCTACGTCTACTTCACACCCACGAGCGACTCGTCGTACGGCGGCGATCGGCTTGGAGCCGACGAAGTGTTGCGGCCGACTTGGTCGAGGACGTGGTCCATTCCACCCGATCGCTGGGACTACACCCTCCAGGATTGCGACGGCAATACGTTGATCGACCGAAGGCGCATCGATATCGGCCCCTCACAGCGGCATACGATCGAATACGCGGGCGATGAGACCGCCACCCGCACCGAAGCGCTCCCGGCGGAGTAGACGCGGAGCGAGCGGGCCTAACGGCCTCTTGCCGCAGCGAAGGCCTTTGGCAGGGCCTGCCTCGTCGTGTCGAGGGCGGCGTCGTCGTGGGCGAGGCTCGGAAAGCCCGCTTCGAACTGGCTGGGCGGCCAGTACACGCCGCCTTCAAGAAGGGCGCCGTGAAAGCGGCCAAAGGCGTCGCGGTCGCACGCGTCCGCGTGTTCCCAGCGCGTGACCTCACCGTCGCGGAAGAACGGCGTCAGCATGGCGCCGACGCGCTGCACGGTGCACGCCACGCCGGCTTCCTGGGCCGCCGACTCCAGCATTTCCTGCAGGGTCTTTCCGATCGCCTCGAGCTTCTCGTAGGTGCCTTCGCGGCGCAGCAGCTCCATCGTCTTCAGGCCCGCGGCGACGGCGA
>JBCCRV010000317.1:0-8202 GCA_039201085.1 Myxococcota bacterium
CCGTGGCGCGTTCGTCGCCAGGCTCGCGCTCGACGACTTCCTGGTACACGGCGAAGGCGCCCCGCAGGTCGCCGAAGTGGGTTTCGCGCAGCTCACCAAGGCGAAGCTGCAGCGACGTTCGCGCCGCCTCGTCCATCGAAAGCGCAATGCGCCGCTCGATGACGTCGGCCAAATCGCTGTGGCGCTCCTGACCGGCGAAGAGACGGTCCAGGGCCGCGAGGGCCTCTTCATCGTCACCGAGCTGCTCGATGGCCGCCTGGTACGCAGCGATCGCGCGCTCCGAATCCTGCAGGTGATCTTCAGCGATGCGCGCCACGCGCCAGTGAAGGTCGCGGGAGACCTGCGGATCGTGCGCCGCGCGCGCGCGGGCCGTCAGCTCGTCCGCCAGTCGGACATGCCCATCGGTGGCCGCAGCGAGCTGTTCGAGCTTCTCCGCGATGGCGTTGTCGGAGGGGTCTTCGGCGAAGGCACGCGTCGTCGCAACGAAGGCCGCATCGAGATCGCGCCGACCGTTTTCCTCCACCTCGGCCAGGCGGAGAAAATCCGCTTTCTTGTCGTAGGGATCGCTCGCTGCTTCGGCGCGCATGCGGAAGAGCTCGGCGAGTTCGGGCCACCGCTCCTGCACGTGCAGGAGTGGCTCGAGAATCTCCGATGTCTGCTGTCGGTAGTCTTCGAGATGGCTGATGCGAATCAACGCCGCGAGCGAAGGCTCATGACGGGAATCGAGCTCGAGGGCTTGCTCGTACTGCACGATGGCCTCGTGCACATCGTCGAGCTCCCGTTCGTACACCTCGCCGGCGCGATGCACCAGCGAGACGCGCTCCGAAGCCTGCGTGGCCATCGACGCGCGTAGCTGCACATTGTCGAGGAACTCGGACCACAGCGCCTGACGCTCGTACAGTCTTCCAAGACTCGCCACGGCGTCGGGCTGGGTCGGAGCGAGCTCCAGCACACGGACGAACGCATCGATCGCCTCGTTCGGTTCGTTCAGCTGCGTCTCGACGAGCGCACCCAGGCGCAGACCGACTTCGACGCGGGTCCCTTCGTCCGTTTC
Source organism: Myxococcota bacterium (assembly GCA_039201085.1). Lineage (GTDB taxonomy): Bacteria > Myxococcota_A > Polyangia > Polyangiales > Houyiibacteriaceae > JBCCRV01. The sequence continues at coordinate 1,055 of JBCCRV010000317.1, forward strand.
CACCTCGAAACGCTTGGCAAGAACGTCGCGCAAATCGTTTGAGCGGCTGCCCGAACTGAAGAGCCGGTCGAGTGACTCGAGGGCGAGGGCATCATCCGGATCCTCCTCGGCCGCACGTTGGTAGGCCGTGATGGCGCCTTCCGGATCGCCAAGGAGTTCCTCCTGCACGGACGCACTTCGGCGCAAAAGCTCCGCCCGGTCCACCGGATCGTAGGACCCTTCGACCTTTCGGCCGAGCACGTCGACGAGGCCGCGCCAATCGCCGACCATCGTGTGCAAGCCTTCAAGGGCGTCGAGGGCCGCCGTGTCGCCAGGCTGCTCGGACACGAGCCGCTCGTACGTTTCAATCGCCGCACGCGGGTCGCCCCGCCGCTGATCGTGCGTCTGGGCGACCGTGTGGAGCAGGCGCGCTTGCGTATCCGGGTCGTCCGTACGCGACGCCGCGACTTCGTAGGCGGCGACATGCTCGTCCCACGCGCCCAGCTGGCCTGCGAGCCGATCGACTTCGCCGCGCGCGTCGTCGTCCGCCGGCTCCGCGGCGAAGGCGCGCGACCACGCGTGAAACGCCAGTCCCGCGTCGGCGCCGCGCTCTTCATGCAAGCGACCGATCTCGCCATATAGACCGAGCCGGTCCATCGGATCGGCGCTCTCGGCGCGCGCCTCGAGAACGGCGATCAGCTTTCGCCACTCGTCTGAAGCGCGGTAAAGGGGCTCCAGAATTTCCGTAATGCGCGACTGATGTTCCTGGTTGACGACGAGCTCTTCGAGGGCGCCAATCGTCGGCGCGTGCTGCGCGTCGCGCGCAATCGTCTCCTCGAACACATCGACGGCGGACGTCGTGTCTTCGAGCTTTTCGTGAAAGAGCCGACCGAGCCGGTGCTCGAGCTCCGAACGCTCCGTCCCGTCAAGGTTCTCGATGCGGAAGCGAAGGTGATCGGAGAGCTCGACCCAGCGTTCACCCGCACTCAGGAGCTCGTCGAGCTTGAGTACGCTGGTCGAGTCGTCCGGTGCAAGCTCGACCGCTTCGCGATGCACTTCGATCGCGCGATCCGATTCCTCGCGCTCCACGTGAATCGCCGCAATCTCATGGAGCAGTCCGAGGCGCTCAACCTCCGAATCGGCGACGTCGGCGCGCCGACGCAGAAGACGCAGAAGGTCCTCCGTACGTCCGGCTCGCGCGTAAACGCCGCGCAGCGCCGCAAAGGCCTCGGCGTCCAGTTCATCGAACTCGAGCGCGCGCTCGTAGAGGGACGCCGCATGCTCAAGTGACTCGGTGCGTTCGTCGTAGAGCCGAGCCGCCGTCTTTGCGAGGCGCGCGAAGTCTTCGTCGAGCACGCCGTGTTCATCCACAGCGCTTCGGTAGATATCCGCCAGACGCTCCCAAAGCTCCAACACGCGTCCAAGGCGCGCGAGCGTATCCATCGCGTCCGGATCGCGCGGGTCCTCTTTGAAGAGCACCGCATAGCGCTCCAGCGCGCCCTCGAGATCCTCGAGGTAGTCCTCGTGAATCTGCCCGAGACGCCGGTGAATGTCCTTCCGGTCGTCCGGGTCGTCCGTCACCGTGAGCCGCGCCTCAAGGGCCGCGACGACGCGCGGCCACTCCATGCGGGCCAGGAAGACCGGCTCGAGCAGCTCGGCGGCGGCACCGCGGTGCTCTTCATTCATCATGAGGCCTTCGACGGCCCCGATGGCGGGGTCGTAGTTTCCGTCCGCCGCGAGGGCGAGCTTCCACTGTTCAAGGCCGCGGTAGGCGTCGTCGAGCTTGTCCGTAGCGACGGATGCCAGCTTATGGCGAAGCTCCACCTGATTGCCTAGGCCGACGTCGAGCCAGCGCTCGTAAAGGCCTGCAAGGTCGTCGTAGCGCTCCGCCTTTGTCAGCAAGCGCTCCTGCGTTTGGTAGCTCAGAAGTCGGTGTTCATCGCACGCGAGCACTTCCTCCATCGCGTCGACGGCCGCCGGCAAGTTGTCGAGGCGGTTTTCGAGCACGTCCGCCAAACGCTCGAGGAGCGGAATGCGCGCGCCCGCGTCGTCTTCCAGCTCGACCTTACGCCGCAGAGTATTTTCGAGCGATGCAAAGTCCTCGCTCTCGGTCTGCAGCTCATCGAGCGCGTCGAGGGCGAGCCTGTCGTCCGGCCGGTTCTCCAGCACGCCTTCGTAAAGCGCGAGTGCGCGGGCTGGGTCTTCGAGACGGGTACGCGCCACCGAAGCGGCCTTCATGTACACGCGCGTTTGAAGGTCCGCGTCGAACACGTCCGGACCGACCGCTTCAAGGAGCTCCACGTGCTCCGCGTGTTTATCAGCGGCCGTCGCAAAACGCTCGGCGTCGTTCAACATGACCTCAAAGCTGTCTTCGGACGTGCCTCCGCGAATCGCTCGCGCGATCAAATCGAAGGCCTGAGCGGGGTTGTCGTGCCCCAGCTCCGCCACCTCGGCGGCGCGGCGTAGCGAACCGATCCGCTCCGCCGGATCGTCGCTTTCCGCAAGGATCTCCAAGGCTTCGATGAGCTTGCCGTGGTTGCCCGCGTTCTCGTAGTGGGGCGCCAGCACGCGGGCCGCATCGATCCGCAGGTTTGCATCGTCGCCGGCGGCAATCGCGTCGAGCGCCGCAACGGCCGGCCCGTGGCCCGGCAGCACACGAAGCACATCGCGGTAGAGCTCCACGGCTCGCTCGCCCTCGCCCGTGTGGTTGCGCATGAGCTCCGCCATGCCGAAGCGAATCCGTGCGGACTCTTCCGCGTCCCGCCCCTCGGACTCGTAAAGGTCAAGCTGCATCTCGCGCGCCTCGAGGAGGTCGTCCCAGCGCTGCGTCGCCGCGTAGAGGTCGCCCAGTCGATCGAGCACGTCCTCGGACGCTCCGAAACGTGAAAGCACGTCGTTGTACGCCACGATGGCGTTGTCTGGGTCCTCCAGACGCGTCTGGTAGACGTCGCCGATCTGCATGGCGAAACCGCGCTGCTGATGCTCATCGTCAACGGCCTGATCGCGGTTCTGCAACACACCGATGAGGCGCTGCCATTCGCGCGCTTGCGTATAGAGACGTTCGAGTGAAACGAGCGCATCGTCGTCGCCCGGGTCCAGGTCCAGGCGCTGGCGATGGGCGTCGATGGCTCCGTTCGTGTCGCCGGCCCGCTCGAGCAACTCACCGAGCGAACGCAAATGGCGGCCGCGCTCCTCCGGATCCATGCCAAACCGGATCTGAAGCCGGTACGCCTCCGCGAGGGCTTGCTCGTTGCCGGACGCGAGGTGAAGGCGCTGCAGGGCCTTTGCGGCGGGGAGAACCGAATCCGGGTTCTCACCGTCCGTTGCGATCAGGCGTTCATAGGTTTCACGGGCCTTTTCGTCGTTGCCCATGTCGTCGTAGGCCGCTCCGATTTCCAGCAGCAGCTCGGCCTGCACGTAGCCCGGCGTCGACTCGGCCGCGGCGGCTTCTTCAAGCACCGCGGCTCGATGGGCCGCTCCGTCCACGACCGTCGAGAGCCGCGCAAACTCCTCGCGGGCACTCGCGTCCGCCGGGTCTGCAAGAACGGCCGCGCCGAGGGTCTTGAAGGCTTCGGAAGGATCGTGGAGCTTGTTCTCCGTCAGCTCGGCGATACGCAAGAGCAGCGCCAAGCGCCCCCCCTGGTCGCGCGTGTCCTCAAGCTGCACCCGCAGCACCTTGGCGAGTTCGCCCCACGCGCCCTGCGTGTCGTAGAGCGGCTCGAGGAGAAGTGCGATGCGCTGCCGCTGCGACGCTTCGCTCAGAAGCCGCTCGAGGGCCTGCTGAGCCTTGATGTGCGTCGGCGCGATCTCCAGAACGCGTTCGTATTCGTCGACCGCCACGCCGGGCTCTTCGAGCTTGAGCTCGTGCAGCTCGCCGATCTCAAAGATCAGCGCGATCTGCTGGGGCTCTTCCGTTGCGCGATCGAGCTCCTGACGCAGGAGTGCCGCGAGGTCGCGCCAACGCTCTTGACGGCGGTACAGGCGATCGAGCGCCCGGCGCGATGGCGTATGCTGCGGCTCGAGTTCGAGCACTTCCTGGTACGAGCGAATCGCCTGGTCCGCGTCGTCGAGAATCTCTTCAAAGAGGAAGCAAACCTGAAGAAGAAGCTCCAGGCGGAGCTCGGGATCCATGGTTTCGGCAATGCGGTTCCGGTACAGGGCCTGCAGCTCGTCCCAGCGCTCGCGCTCCGTGTAGAGTTCCTTGAGTGCTTCGAAGGCGCGCTCGTGGTTGGGCTCAAAGTGCAGCACGCGCCGGTGGTGCGCTTCCGCGTCGGCGGGGCGGCCAATGAGCGTGTCGAAGATGTCCGCCACGCGCACGGAAAGCTCCAACACGTCCGAGTCGGCAAGCTCACCGGCTTCGATCGCCGTGGCGTACGCCGCCGCCAACTCTTCGTGCTTGTCCGCCGCTTCCGCCGTCTCGCCGAGCCGATCCCAAAGCGAGCCGTCGCTGGGGCGTTCAAGGAACGCTTCCTCCAGGGCCGCGTACGCGCCCTGCGCATCGCCGAGCGCACCGCTCAGCTCTGCGAGCTGCATGCGCAGTGCGTGGGCCTCGTCGCCGTCGGCGCTTCCCAGGCGCGCGCGCAGCACACCGATGAGCTTTTGATGATCGCCCCGATTTTCATAGACCTGCTCGAGCAGTCGGTGGACGTCGCCGCGGACCTCGTCCACGTCCGCGAGCGCCTCGACACCGGTGAGCGCCGTGCCAGCCGCGTTGCTTGATGCGTCTTCCCGAAGCACCGTGCCATAGGCGTCGAGGGCGCCCTGCGGATCCTCCAGCCGTTCGCGACGGAGGTCACCGAGCCGAACCATCAGCGTCGTGCGTTCTTCGCCGCCGGAAAGCTCGCTTCGCCGCACCAGAATGTCGCCGAGCTCCGCCCAGCGCTGCCCGGCACTTGCCAGGCGATCGAGGGCGGAGAGGGCCGAACCATCTTCCGGACGAAGCTCCGCGATGGCGCGGTAGCGCTCCGTTGCGCTCTCCGTATCGCCCAGCACGTCCTCTTCGAGGGGCGCGAGCTCAGCGAGCACCTCGTAGCGCACGTCGTCCGATTCGGCGTGTTCTAGCCGATGCACAAAGAGTCGGCGGAGGTCCTCGCTGCGGCCTTCTTGACGGTAGAGCCCGTCGAGCGCAGCGATCGACTCATGGTCGTTCGGATCGCCTTCAAGGATGCGCTCGAGCTGTAGAATCGCTTCATCACGCTTGCCCAAGGCCGATCCCGAAAGGCTCGCAAGCTTGCGCCGAAGGGTCTTTTCTTCCTTGCCCGACGCGCCGCCCGACAGACGCGCTTCAAACGCTTCCGCAAGGCGCGCGTGCGCGCCCGCGTCATCCGCCGTCTTTTCGAGACGCGTGCGAACGGTGTTGTCTTCGGGCGCCATGCGGTACGCCTCGAGCGCAAAGCGAAAGGACGCCTGCGGGTCGCGCGTGCGGCTGCTGGCGAGCTCGGAAAGCGTGCCGTAGGTGGCGAGCTTCTCCTCGTCTTCCATCTTGGGAAGCAAGCCTTCATGCAGGGCGATCAAGCGCGTCCACTTCTCTTGCTCCTGGTAGATCGGGATCAGTTTACGCGCGGCATCCTCATTCGAGGGATCCACGGAGAGCACGCGCTCGTAGCTGCGGAAGGCGCGTTCGGCATTCCCGATTCGGTCTTCGTATACATGCGCCGCGCGAAAGCTGAGCTCGATCTTGAGCGCGTCGTCATCGGTGCGTTCGGCGGCGTTTCCAAGCACGTCCACCAGGCCGTCCCAATCGGACGATTCCGCGTACAGAGACTCGAGTCCTTCCCAGTCCCGTGCGGCTACGAAGCTCTCGCGCAGCGTGCGCATCGCCTTACCGTTCTTGGGATCGATCGCGAGCACACGCTTCCATGCGTCGGCGGCCTTCGCTGGCTCTGAGAGATGATCGCCGTAGGTGGTGCCCAAACGCTGAAGCAGCTTGATCTGCTTCTTTTCATCGGGCTCCTGCTGCGACGCGAGTTCGAGGGCCGACGCATGGCGCGCCCAGTCCTTCTCACGCTCCGTGAGCTTCAAGAGCGCGTCGACGGCGCCATCCGTGTCTGGCGCTTCTTCGACAACATCCGCCCAGAGTGCGATCGCGTCCGCATGGTGGTGCAGACGGTCGCCCGCGAGCCTGGCGAGCTCGACCTTCATCGCAAGGCGCGCCGAGGGGTCGCTCGCGAGCGCCGATTCCTTCTGCAGCACGGCGTACAGCGACTTCCACGCGCGCTTCTTCGAGTAGATGGTTTTCAGCTCAGAAAGGGCTTCACGGTTTTCCGGCTCGATCTCAATGATCGCCTCGAGCGGCCCGGTGGCTTGGTTGTAGTTCGCAAAACGATCGATCCAGAGGCGCGCTGTACGCATGAGGATGGCGACCTTTTTTGCCGGGTCTTCTTCCGCGTCCGTTTGGCGAACGAGTACGGGAATCAGGTCGTTCCACCGGCCCATTGACTCGTAGGTCTCGCCGAGCTGCTGCAGCGCTTCGCGGTCGCCAGGATCTTCTTCCAGTAGCTGGCCGAAGCAGTTGGTGACCATCACGTCGAGCTTGAGACGATCGCGGTAGATTACGATCAGTTCTTTCAGCAGCGCGATGCGACGGATGCGAATCGCGTCATCGTCGGACTGGGCCGGCAGCGCGTCGAGCTCAGCGCGCATCACCTCGACGAGCGCGTTCCACTTTTCGCCTTCGCGGTAGAGTGCGCGAAGCGCATCGGACGCTTCTTCGTTCGTAGGCTCAAGGCGCTGCACGGCCTTCCACGCGTCGATCGCGCGCTCCGTCGCGCCGCTCGCCTGCGCGGCGCGCGCATGCTCGACGCCAAGGCGCAGCTTGTCGTCGCCGTCGGCCGTACGCTGCGCGTCGCCGAGCACCGTCAGCAGCCGGCTCTGCGCCTCGGCCGCATCCTCGCCTTCGCCGCCGGCCAACGAGCCTAGGTGTTCGCGGTAGAAATCGAGCATCCCCTGGTGCGAGGGATCGATCTTTCGCAGCCTCGCGAAATAGGGCTCGGCTTCTTCCGGCGCCTGGCGGATGCGCCAATGCACCATCGCGATCTGCAGAAGGATGCCCTGTTCGCTCTCGAGCTTCTGCCGCGAACGAAGCGCGTCTTCGTAGAGGCTAACGAGCCGATCCCAATCCTCACGCTTCGTGAAGTACTCCACGAGGAAGTGCAGCGACTCCTCATGGC
>JBCCRV010000318.1:0-8194 GCA_039201085.1 Myxococcota bacterium
CGGCTTTTCGTCGGCCCGGGCGCCCACTCGAGGGCGCCGATGGTGGGTTTTGCGCGCGTTCGGTTTTGACGTCGGCAAAGGTCGAACTTTTGCGATACGCTCCCGCCAATGCGCAGCTGCTTCATTCTTGTCGCCCTCTGTTTGGGCTGCGGCGCCGACACGCCCGTGCCGGCCTACCCCTTCCCCCAGCCGGCCCCCCTCGAAGAGACGGACTTGGCCGAGTTCGTCGAGGACGGCGAGCTCGAAGAGGACTACGAAGAGGACGAAGAGTGGGACGACGGTCTCGACGACGAGGACCTCGAGATGGACTCGGACGGCGCCGCGCCGGAAGTGGCTGCCGAAGCGGGCTAGGGCCTTCTTCAAATGAAGACCGATGCCTTCATGCCCAGCCCAACCACGATTTTACCGTCTCTTCGGCTCGAAATCGGCGGGGGATTCCTTCGCCTCGTAGACGCAAACTCGCAGACGATCTGACCACGAATCCATGGGCGTTCATTTGAAGACAGGCCCGAGAGCGCATTTTAAGGTTCGGTGGAGTTTGGCGCGTTCAACCGGTGTGCGGGAGTGTTTTCGGCGGTGAGGGCACGAGGCCGCGAGCGTGGGCAGCTTCTGAGATGAGCGCCCTGGAGCGGGCGCTGGCCATCACACTTGCATTCTGGTGCGCCCTTTCGCTCGCCCTTCACGCGCGTGGGTTTACGGCCCATGGCGTTCCGGCGGCGCTCGCCGATTCCTACTACGCCCTCCAGGGCGTCTTCCTGCCGTTTGTCGCCGCGTTGCAGCTGAAGCTGGGCCTGCGTGTACTGGACGGCGTCGACGGGGCGCGGGATGCGGTCCTTGCGGCGCTGGCCCTTCCTCCCTTACTTTTCCTGCTTCCGGATGCCGCGCTGCTGCTCGCCGGCCGTGCGGATTTGATGCCTATGGCGATTCGTTACGCAGGGCCGCTTTGCGCCCTGCTTTGCGCGTACTTCGTCTGCCGCGCGGGTGGAATGCGCCGTGGCATGTTGGCGTTCTTCGCCCTGGCCTTGCCAGCAGTGCTTTTGGTTCGCTGACTCGCCCCGCAAATACCCCTACCATGGCGAAATGCCGGAACAGCGCACGAGTGAACCGCAGGACGAATCGCTTCACGCGGACGTGATCATCGTCGGTGCCGGCGCCGCCGGCGCCGTGCTCGCGCGTCGCCTTGTGGAAGAAGGAAAACGGTCGGTGCTGCTGCTCGAAGCGGGGCCGGACCAAGGCGAGCAGGGCGAGGCCATTCCCGCGGACATTCGCGACGGAACCCGCAACTCGATGACGGCGCACGATTGGAAGTACCGTCATCGGGCGCATCCTGACACGGGCACGGTGTTTTTTCCTCGTGGACGCGTCGTGGGAGGTTCGTCCGCCGTGAACACGTGCATTGCCCTGCGTGGTCAAGCCTACGACTACGACGAGTGGGGCCTTGAAGGATGGACTTGGGACGACTGCGAGCCGTCCTTTCGCCGTATCGAAACGGACCTGGATTTTCCCGAGGGCGACGTGCACGGGCACGACGGACCGATTCCGATTCGGCGTCACAAGCCCGACGAGCTCGTTCCATGGCAGCAAGCCTTTCTCGACGCGTGCGCCGATCTCGGCTTCGAGGAGTGCGCCGACCACAACGATCTGAGCACCACCGGCTACGGCCCGCACGCGATGAACAAGATCAACGGCGAGCGCATGAACGCCGCGCGCTGCTACCTCACAAAAGAGGTGCGCGCGGGCCTTACGCTGCGCGTCGGTCGTCACGTGTCGCGCGTGCTCTTCGAGGGCCGGCGGGCCGTGGGTGTCGAAGTGCTGCGTCTGCGCCCCGGCCCCGCCGCGGGCGAAGCCGCAGTGCTGGGCGTTGAACGTCACTATGCCCGGCACATCGTGCTCGCCGGCGGCGCCGTGGCCACGCCCGGCATTCTGCTGCGCTCCGGTGTCGGACCGCGCCAAGAGCTGCTGCGTCTTGGTGTGGACGTGGTGGCCGACGTGCCGGCCGTAGGAGCGCGGCTACTCGATCACCCCGGCATCGCCATGTTTCTAACGGCCCGACCGGGCGTGTGCCGAACAAGCGACCCGCTGATTCAAACGGTCCTTCGCTACTCACCCAAGGTCGGTTCGTACGCCAACGAAATGCAGCTCCAACCCGGGAGTTTCTTGCCCCTGCCTTCAGGCGATGTGGAGATGCTGTCGATCATGACGTCCGTCGGCAAGCCTTCGGGCTACGGGCGCATTCGCTTCGAAAGCGCGGACCCGTTCTGCCGGCCGCATATGGAATCGGACTTCCTGCTCGAGCCCGACGATCTCGAGAAGGCATGTGAGGCGATGGAACTGGCGTGGCTATGCGCGTCGAGCCCGGCGATGCGGGATTTGGCCCGCATTGCGATTCCGGGCGAACGCATGTTCGCAAGCCGCCGCGCCCTTCGGGAGTGGATCCCCTACCAGCTTGGAAGCGGCTACCACCCGAGCGGGACCGTGCCGATGGGCGAAGACGGCGACGTTCGTGCGGCGACGGACCGCCGCGGCAGGGTGAAGGGGACGGAGAACCTGCTGGTCATCGACGCCAGCCTCTTTCCGACGGTGCCCAGCGCCAACACACATTTTCCAACGCTCATGCTCGGCGAGCGCTTTGGCGAGTTCTTCGCGGCCGGCGAGTTCGACTGAGCGACGTCGGTCAGCAGACCGGTGCGAAGGCGTGTGTCGAGCGCTGACGCTCGGTGCGTCCACGTCCATCACAGCGAGCGTGCCTTCGCCGGAGCGGAAAGAAGCCGCGTTTCGAAAGCCGCGTTTCGAAACTGGCGTTTCGAAAGTGGCGTTTCGGTGTCTTCGCTTCGGAATCCGCGCTTCCATAGCGAGAGCACGGCGGCCTCGACGGCTCCCTTCCGTGCCCTAAGCCTTCGGGCGCGCTACACCGCTCGTCGCGCGTCAGTTGCGTCGTTGCACTGTGAACCGCAAGCGAACGTATGCGCCGTTCGGACGAACCGAGACGGAGGAGCTGAACGCGCACTCAAGGGACGATGCCTCGAGCCGTTCGATGATCGAACGCGCCCATGGACGGGCGCGCTCGTCCATGGGCTCGCCAACCCGAATGGGAAAGCCACGCACGATATCCGCTTCCGAACCGAACAGGGCCCTGACGTCGCATTGGGAATCGTCGACTTCGACCGACGCGAGGGAAAGCCGAATCGACGGCTTGACCCGTACGTTGATCGCTCCTTCGGTGAAGTCCATGAGGATGGTGGGGTAGTAGAAGCCGCGGCGCGCAACCACGTTTCGCGCTGCCGCGCTCAAGGACGGAGCCCCCAGGGCGCCAACTTCACGAACGCCGTTCGTATCGGCGTTTGCGAAGCGAATCTCGCTGGCGTTCGGTATGTCGCCTTCGAACGATACCTCCCCGACGCGAAGACGGGGCCAGTGCTCGACGCATGTTCCATCGTCCGAGTGGCTCGTTTCGACCCGGTCGAATCGGGCCAACACCTGTGTGAGTCGGTCCTTATGCGTGCCCGCGCCTCCGTACCCTTCCACCAGCACCGACTCAAGGGGTAAGGCTTTCAGGTACCACGCGACTTCGGCCCGATACGAGGCTACGTCGTAGCCTCGTTCCGCCGCGAGTGACCAAAACTCTTCATCGCTGATGTTGTTTTCGTCTTGAACCCCCTTGATCGCAGCGGTGATGTCCTCGTCTGACGTGTTGAGTCCGGCTTCCCGGATGAGTCGGACCTCAAGGGCGAGCTCGCGTCGGTCCCTTCCGGTGACGGTCGACGGGACGGACCGAAGCAGCTCCTCCACCGAGTCGCACCCGAGCGCGTCCGGCGACGGCTCGATGTTTGCCGGGATGGGTGTTTGCGTGGATCCGCAAGCGTTTGCCGTCGCGCTCAGGAGAAGCATCGGAAGCCATCGGAGGCGCCGGAGGCCGGGGCCCATCGAGTCAGAGCGGTGCGCGCTTCGCGCCGCGTCCGTGCGCCTGGCAATCGATCGGGCGTGGGCGGACGTTATGAACCGGCGGCGATTTGGTTCGTTCCCGAGTTTGATGTTCGGTCCGTGCATCGGGTCGAAGACTACCATTTCGGCTGCTGAAGCTGGCCTTCGCAAACGAGTCGCTCGGCGAGTATGACCTTGCCCTGCGCTTCAGATCATCGGGCAGGTCGTGCAGTGTAAGCGCTCCGTGGTCAGCGGGAGCGCAGCGACTCGCCCACGTGTACGGCAGACGCGTGGGGATGAAGCTAGAAGCGCTTTGGGGAGTCCTGCTCCGCGGCTGGCCGCAACATGCGAGCCAAGCTTAGGGCCGCGAGCACGAAGAGGCTCAGCGCGCCCCAAAAGACCCAGCCCGATGGCTGAACGAGGGCTGCTTGCGGCACGAAGGCCGGCTCGAAGCGGCCGATTCGCCGGGCGAGTACAAGCGCCGAAGTGATCAGCACGGACGCCGCCACAAACGTTCCCTGGGCCCGTTCCCACCGTCGGCGTATCGAGGGAGAAAGGAGCCCGCGGATCAATAGCTCGCATCCCCAAAGGAAGATCAGCAGCGTGCCGAAGGGGACGATGTGGCGGATCTCTAGCGTTTCATCCGCGAGGGCGCAGACGAATGCCGTGCCCGAGCTGCCCACGGCGAGCGCGAAGCACCCGGCGACAAGCAGGCCTGAGCGCTTCTGAAACTCTGGCGCCATCGATGGGCACATAGCGCCGTGCGGCCCGATCGCCAACGCCGGAGCTAGACCGGCTTGACTTTCGAATGAGCCCGCCACGCCCATCCTGTTGCCCGATGTCAGCGTCCCTCCTCCTCGAAATGTGCCTACATTCCTGCGTCGTCGGTCCTTGCCCTCGAACCACAGGACGAACGTGCCAGGCTCATTCGAAAATCAAGCCGCCCTAGGGCCAGACTTGCACGAGTACGTTGCGTCGCATGCCGTCGCCCGTGCCGAGTTCGCCGGCACGGTTGTCGCCGGCGCACCAGATCGACTCATCCGCTCGGCGTCCGCAGGTGTGGAAGCGGCCGACCACAACCTCCGTCCAGTCCGTTGGACCAGGGACTTGAAAGATTGGACGCGCTGCGTTTGTGCCGTCGGCGAGCTGTCCTTCCTGGCCCCGGCCCCAGCAGTGGAGTTCGCCCATCCGAAGGGCGCAGCCGTGGAAGAGTTGGGCGCTGACTTGCGAGACCGGGCCATCGAGCAGTCGCTCCGGCGACTCGCGGTTCATCGTATCGCCGAAGCCCAGGTTCATCATGTCGTTCGCGCCCCAGCAGTAGAGGTCTTCGACCTCGTCGATTCCGCAGCCAAGGAGCAGTCCACCATCGGCGATGCGCCAGCGGGCGTCACCAACGCGCACGGGCCTGCGTACCTGCCCAGGGGCGCCGGGGCCGAGTCCCAGGGTCGACGCCGTGTTGCGGCCCCAGCCGAAAAGCGCGCCATCCGAGCGGACGGCAAACGTCGTCGCCTGCCCCGTGCCCACCGTGAGCCAAGTCTCGTCGCCGATTTCGTTGGGTTCCGGCACCGGGTCCACGCTGCCGCCCGTGCCAAGCTGGCCTTCCACGTTGGCGCCCCAGCAGTGCAAACGCTGAGCGCAGTCGATGGCGCACGTGTGCGAGTCGCCCGTCGAAAAGGTGTAGACGGGGCCGATCTCGTCGACTTCCTGCAGATCCGCGCTGTCCGTCGTATCGCCCGTGCCGAGTTGGCCCGCGGCGTTCGTTCCGAAGCAGCGAAAGGACTCTGCCGAAAGCACGCATACGTGCGATTCGCTGACGTCCAGCGAGAGCCATCGCACCGAGTCGTCCACGAGCGTGGGTACGTTCGCCGTACCATCGATCGCGTCGCCCCAGCAGTGGAGGGCGCCGTCTAGGAGCGCGCACGTGCGCGCAAAGGCAGCACCGATCGTTCGCATCGGCGGTCGATCCAAACCTTCGCAGTCTGCGACCGAACCGTCGGCGCTATCGCCGTCCGCGGCGTCCATGCCGATCTCGCGTGGTCCCGCTTCGATCGGTGCGTCCCGCATGTCCGCAGCGGCGTCCGCGTCCAGGCCGGCCTCTGCCGCGCCAAGCTCGCCGCCATCGAGTTCGCCGGCGTCCCGGTCGGGCGGGTCGTCGAAGGCGACGAGTCCGCACGACGAGGCAAAGCCGAGGATGAGTGCAAAGACGGGAACGCGTGGAAGCCGCGGCATCAAGGGAGGTCGAGCATAAGTGTCCTGCCACCGGAATGCCAAGACTCGCCGGAAGACGAAACCTGGTCGTCACCTGTTGCCGTCGCGTTGCGTCGCCACGTTCCGTTATTCGCCGTGCTCGGCGTCGAGCGCGAGTCACGAGTTCGCGCAACCAGCCCGCGCCCAAACCGGAGCGTTCGCAGCTGCCGAGTGTTTTCGACGCTCAGACAATTTCGACGGTGCACATGGCCGAGCAGCCGTCGTCGTTCTCCCGATTTCCGTCGTCGCACATCTCTTCGCGCTGGATGAGCTCATCGCCGCAAAAGCCCGCCGGCGTGCAGTCCGGGTTGCATCCTTCGTAGCGACCGTCGTTGTTGCGCAGGCCGTCGTCGCAGCTCTCTGGTCCATTGACCGCGCCGTCGCCGCAGAAGGGACCGCGCGACAGGCAGTCGGGCGCGCATCCCCCGTAGCCGCCTTCATTGATCCCGTCGTCGCAAACCTCGTTGCGCGGCTGAACGACGCCGTCGCCGCAGCGGGGTCCGGGCGTGCAGTCAGGGTTGCATCCGCCGTAGCTTGCGTCGTTGGCGGCTGCGCCAAGGTCGCAGGCCTCGGGACCGTTGAGTACGCCATCGCCGCAGAAGCCGTCGATGGTTCGGCAGTCGAGGCACTCGCCGTAGCCTCCGTCGTTCACGCCGTCATCGCAAAACTCGCCGGGCGTGACTACGCCGTCGCCGCAGCGCTCGATGCAGCTTGAGCGACGGCGTACAAAGCCTGTGAGCTCAAGCTCAAAGTTTGAACCGTCCGTGTGCCGTTCGGCGTGAAAGATCACCATCTCGACGAGCGGCTCGGGGTTCGCGGCGCTGACGAGGCCTTCGAGGTGGGCGCGGCACGACTGGACCACCGCGCGCTGCCGGGCGTCCGGCTCAGCGGAAGGCGTGCCCAGGTTCATGACCGCTTCTTCCCGGCCGTGAAGGCCGCCCACGTCCAGGCAGAGCTGACCATCGACGAAGACCCAGAGGTCGTCGTCGCCGGAGAAGCGAAGCACTTCGCTCCCGTCGTATTCGAACCAGAAGTGCGTTTCCGTCGTGAAGTTGAAGTTGTGGAGGCCCCCGTCATTGCCGAGGCCGTTGAAGGAGAGGCGCAGCTCTTCCGAACCCTCGGCGATCCAACCGCCCTCGTCGAGCGGGTAGTAGCCAGCGGTCGAGGTGCCGGGCCATCCGCCGCGTGAATCGTAGAAGTACGTATCGCCCGCTCGCTCCATCACGAGGGTGGCCGTGTCTTCGGTGTTGTACGGGCTCGACGAGTTGAACCATCGGTTGAACGTGGTGCTGCTTTCAGGGTAGCCGTCGCAGTCGCGCGGCGGGGTGATCGCGAGCTGGGGCCGGCCGCTGGCGCCGAGTCGATTTTCGACGAGGCCAAAGGTGATGCCGCCGCCGCGTGCGCCGACACGATCGTCGCACGCTTCAAAGTCCACATGGCCGTACTCCGGAGGACCGTCGGCGTACCACTCGATGCCCTTGAAGTCGCGCAGAATGAGCGGCAGGGCGAGCACGCTCGGCAGCGCTTCTTCGCGGATCGTGCAGGTCCATCCGGGTTCCTCCATGCACGCAGACGAACACCCATCGCCGTCGCGCGTGTTGCCGTCGTCGCACTCTTCGGCGGTGACGCCGGGAAGGATCACTCCGTCGCCGCATACGGCGGTGCACGCGCCGCCACCGCAGTCCGGTTCATTCGTGCAGTCCACCCCGCAGCCATCAAAGGGGCGAAGATTGCCGTCGTCGCACTGTTCCGTACCTTCGCGCGAGCCGTCGCCGCAGGTCGTCCGGACGCATGCACTGCCGGGCGTTCGGCAGACGAAACCGTCCTCGAGCACGCAGTCGGCGCTGCACCCGTCGCCGCTTCGCGTATCTCCGTCGTCGCAGAGTTCGAGGCCCGCCAGTACGCCGTCGCCGCACGCGCTCAAACAGGCCGCGCCCGCCACCGGGCAGGTCCACCCCCGTTCGACTTCGCAAGAAGAGGAACACCCGTCGCCGCTTCGCGTGTCTCCGTCGTCGCACGCTTCGCC
>JBCCRV010000319.1:0-8181 GCA_039201085.1 Myxococcota bacterium
GCAGCAGCGAGCCAGTTCATAGCGACCTCCATCGAGATCGCTCCATCCTGATCCCCTCTCGACTCTGACGAAAGTCGCTTCGCAAACCCCCAATTATTTCAATTGCTTAGCCGCTAACCGATCGGCATTGGGTCTAGACCGCTTGCGTCTGGCGCGGGCGACGGCCCGAATGGGGCGTGCGGCAGCGATCAAGCGCAGTCTTCCGCGGAACGCGGCTGTGATTACAGGCTCAAGAGAAAGGCGACCAGGTCGTCGAGCTCCGCGTCCGTAAAGGGACCGCCGTGGAGGCCTTCGGGGTTTCGCGCCGTGAACACCTCGCGCAGCGTGGCGGCGGAGCCATCATGCAGGAAACGCGGTGAATGCCAGAGGCCGATGAGCGTGGGCGTGTCGAGTCCCGTAAGCGCTTCGCCCACGCGAGTTCCGCTGCCCGCGCTTAGCGTGCCCACGTCGTGCAGCACGGGCGCGCCATCGACGATGCGGCTGTCTGTGTAGCGAGCGCCGCTGTGGCAGGTCGTGCAGCTCGCCGCGGAAAACACCGCCTCGCCGCGAACGACGGCGGCGGCGTCCTGCGCCGGGGGGGCACGGTCCGCCTGCAGCGATTCCATGTACGCGACGAGCGCGTCGAGCTCTTCGCTTAGGCCGGCCTTTGGCGGCCCGAACGGTTCCTCGGTGGCCCGAAAGTCGCCGAAGCTCATCAAACCAAGGCCGCCGAAATGCACGCGAATGTCGTTTTCGAAGTCGTGCAGCTCGTCGAAGTTGCCGGTCCAATGAAAGGGGCCGTCGGCGCTTCGTCCAAAGAGCGCCGGCGTGCGTCGCAGGCCCTCGCCGCGGCTGGTGAAGTCCCACACCCGGTGGTCCGAGTCGCCGCCGGGATGGCATGCGCCGCAGGCGATGTAACCATCGCGTGCGAGTCGCGGGTCGAAGGCATCGTCGAAAAGCGCCTTTCCGAGAAGCACGTCCGGCGAAAGGGGCTCGCGGTCCACGAGCGCAAGCGTCGCCAGCGGCTCGGCAGGCCCGAGCGCATCCGCGTCGTAGGCGCGCAGCTGCCGGCTCGTTTCGGCGTTGACGAAGAGCACGCCGTTCCGTTCGGCGACGCCCGTGGCGCCAAAGCCAACGTCGAAGATCGAGCCGGCGATCTGCGAGGTGAAGGTATCGACGCGGTCCACGCTTCGGTGGCCTTGGTCGAGCACGTAGAGGAAGTCGCCGCGCGCAGAGAGCGCGAGGCCCACCGTGCGCCCGCGGTTGTCGAACACGAGCCGCTCGTCAAAATCCTCGCGTCCGCTGCCGTCGAGGATGCGCACGGCTCCACGTACCGTCGTTTCAAAGGTTAGGGGCACGCCCGCGACGAATTCGCCCTCGCCAATGTTTGCCTGCTGGCCGCCGACGTACACGCGCGTGCCGTCCGGGCTCGCGACGAGCGAAGCCAGGAGCGTCGGGACGCCGCCGCTTTCCGTGTCGGCGCTGGGCTGCGGGTCAAAGGCGAGGGTGCGCCCTTCGGCGCTCCCGCCGCTCTGCCAGAGGTACTCGCCCGCGTCGTCGCTTGAGCGGAAGCGGGCAGCGATGAACCCGCCCGCGCTGAGCGCGAGCGAAGCGGGGTCCCGAAGCTCGCCGATGGGCTCGGGCGTCCCGCCCTGCAGGCGCACGATTTGGTGCGTGCCCTGCAGGGCCACCACGAGCCCGTCGTTGGTTTCCAGGGCTGCTACGGGCCTGCTGCCCCGCGGAAAGGCGATCTCCTCGAGGACGCTGCCCTCCGGCGACACGTGCATTACGGTGTCGCCGCGATCGCAACCCACCCAGTAGCCCGTCTCCGATACGCTGAGCGACACGGGGTCCTCACAGGTCGGTACCCGGGTGCGCTCGCTGAACGCGCCATCGCGGAAGCGCGCGAGGACCACCGCACTGTCGTCGGAGATCACTGCGGCGACTTGATCGTCCCGAACGACTACGCTGGCCGTCTGGCGTGGCGTGAACACCGCGGGAAGGGTGACGGGAAAGGACCCCTGAAAGCTCGTGCCCTCGGCGTCTTCGATGCGCACGAAAACGCGGCCAGGCGCATCGATGGTGCGCGTCAGTTCGGCGTCCATGGAGGTAAACGACTCACTCGCGACCTGCCATTCGAGCGGCGCGACGAGGCCGCGGGCAATGATCTGGACGGGCTCATTGACGTTGGCGCCGTCCGGCAGAACGAGTCCGGGCGCGGCGGCGTCCACGCCGGCGTCCGTCGAAACGCGCTCGTCGGCCGTGTCGGGCGATGCGTCAGCGGCCCCATCCGCGGGAGCGGCGGCGTCGTCGCCGCAGCCAAGGGCCCCGGCGAGAGCAAGTGCGAGAAGCGTTCTCACGGCGCCGTACGGAACGTGGTCGTGTAGCCCTCGGCCAGGGCGTTGCCTGCGAAGTCCGTCACGCCGCGGGCGGGAAGCTCGAGCGTATAGTCGGTGTCCGGTTCGAGGGCGCAGAAGGGATGAAAGTTCACGAACACTTCCTGCGCGCTCACGACACCAGGCACGCGTCGCCCGCTCTCCGTTTCGTAAAGGCGCACCGAACCTTCAAACGCACTGCGTACGTCCACTTGTTCGTCGAAGGTCACGCCGACCCGCGCGGAGGCGGCGACGTCTTCGGCACCGGCGGGCGGGTAGGCGTAGTTGACGAGCGGAGCACGTGCATCCGGTTCCGCCTGAACGGGGACGATGGCCGTGCCCTGGTCTTCGATCGCCTCTGCGTCCACGCTGAGCACACCCAACTGACCGAGGGGCGTGAACGTGTCCAAGTCGCCCTCGAGGTTGTATTCGGAGAGTTCGGTGATCGCGTCGAGGTTGGATACGTCGAAGACGGCGGCGCGCCGGCCCATGCCGACGAAGGCACGGCCTTCGTGCAAGAACACGTAGCCGCCGCTCCCGTCCACGCGAAGGTCGCCGGCGTACACGGGAGCCGTGGGGTCGCGTACGTCCATAACCGATACACCGCCGCCTTCGTCCTTGCGTGCGTAGTACACGTAGCCGCCGGAGAAGTTTGCGAAATAAAACTCGCGTGGCGCCCCCTCGCCGTCGAGTGCGAGGAAGTCGCCGCCGGGGATCGGTTTCGGGTCGATGGGGTCGCTGATATCGAGCAGCACGGTACGCGCGCCGCTCGTCGAGGTGACCACGAGCAGGTTGCCTACAGCCTGAACCTGGCCGACCCGCATGCGGGGTTCGAACTGATACTGCCCCACCAAGCGTGGATCCGTCGCGTCCGTCGCATCGGCGATGTACACGCCGTTGAATCCCGCGCCGAGGTACACAAAGGGCACCTGCCAGAACGCGCTCATGATGATGCCGCCGTACGCGTCCGGGTAGAAGAAGTCCGGTACGTCGAGCTCACCCGCCACCGTTGGCGCCGTGGGATCGGACACGTCCCAGAACATCACGCCGCCGGCGCCCAGCTGGAGAATGCCGCGGAGGCTTGCGGTTACGGCGTAGGCGCCGCCCAAGTGGCTAAAGCCGAGCGTGTGCGTCTCGCGCGTGAGGGGCGAAAAGCCGCTCCCCACGGACACGGGCTCGCACGGGTTCGACACGTCGAAGAAGGAGATGCCACCGGAGCCGAACTCTGGCGCCCAGGGCATCATCAAGTAGCCCTGATACATCGTGACGAGGTTGTGGTGGTCCGTTTCGTCTTCATCCCCGCCATCGAGAAAGGCGCAGTTCGTTCCGAGCAGGGCTTCGTCGAGTGTTTCGCGCGGAAGGCCCGGGCCCAGGTTTGGCGTCCATGCGTCGGGCGCGGGGTACGCTTCCATCTTCGCGTCTGGGTCGCAGAGCGAAGCGAAGACGGGCGTATCGAACACCACGCCTTCATCGATGGCCATGTCGACGGGCACCATGTCCGGCGCCGCATCGATGGGTGCATCGATGGGTGCATCGGCCGAATCGAAGGACCCATCCACACCGTCTTCGGGACTTGCGTCGAGCAGTGGCGCGCTGTCGTCGCCGCAGGCGTTCAGCAGGCAGAGGAGAAGAACGGACCGGACGAACATGCTCGCGTCATTCATGGGCCATCGCTTCGCTTGGCAAGGCCGCGTCTTTGGGTACCCGCCCTACGAGCGCTTGCGCGGCGTAGTAAAGGATCGAGATGGCGCCGAGGGTCAGGCCGATGACGACGCCGCCGTCGATGACACCCCGCCAGGGTTGGGGGAGCTGCCTTACGGCGACGACGATCCCCACGATGACCAGCGTGAGCGTCCAACTCACGATGCGCTGTTTTCGTGTCGTGTGAAACAGGCTCATGCAAAAGGGCAGGGCGAGAAGCACACGGAGGGGCGTCGGCGATTCGCCGAGGTGGTACGCGCGGGCGACGACCCGTGGTGAAAAGCGCTGGTGAAAGCCTCGGTAGCCTTCCGAGTAGGCCATGAACACGACCCAAGCGAAGTACGCCACAAGCACGGCGGGTCCCGCCGAGCCAAGGGGCTCGAGGGCCAAGGGCGTCAGGCGCCACACGGCTTGGCCAAGCAACAAGAGCACGCATCCCGTGCCCCAAAGGAAGATCCAGCGATGGAGCCCGGACGGGGCGCCCTTAACGGTCATCTCCACGGGAGACGTATAGCAAAAGTCCACTCCTCGCGCTGCAGGCACGCACCTTCGGGCTTCGCGCCGGCCTTGCTACGTCGTAGGCTTTTTTTATGGGGCGCCGCCTGCAGTCGACCGTACTTGTGCTGTTGGCACCCGCCATGGTCGCGTCCGTCGCGTGCGCAGGCCTTGGGCCGCCCTTGCTGCAAGTGCTCTTGCTGCGGGCGGGCGTTCCAGCGAGCAAGCGGGCGGGCCTGAGCGCACCCCTTGGGCTGGCCGTGGCCAGCTTCGTTGGACTGGGCACGCTGACGATCATCGTTTGGGCGCTAAGCGGCTGGCCCCTCGCGGCCAGTCTGGCCCTCGCGTGCGTGCTCCACGCGGCGGCCTTGGCGCCCTTTTCCTTCTCGATGCTCGAGCTCTTGGGGGCGACTGAGTCGCCCACCGTAGAAGGATCGACTCACGCCTGGCACGCGCTTTCCGCCGGAAAGGCCACGCTCCTCGTTCTGCTGAAGGCCCTCGCCCTCCCGCTGGGCGCCCTGGCATGGGGGCTCGCCGAAGGCGCGGGCCTCTCCGCGCTCAGTGCCTTTGCCCTTGCGAGCTGGACGTACGGACTTCTGAGCGCGCTGCATGTGGCCCACCTCCGGCGCGCGTATGCGACTCAAGTGCCAACGCCGACCCTTCCACGGCGGCATGGCCGCTGGCTCGGTGCGCTGGTGGTCTGCGCCGGCGGCGTCGCCGTATTGCTCCTCGTCGGGTCGGCGGTGGCTGCGCCTGCGAAGCCGTCTTCGCCGCCCGAGGGGCCGGAGCTCGACCTTCGTGAGCCGCTCATCGAAGCGGACGAGCACGCGATCGCGATTCACATGGCGGACGGCGGAGGCGCGGGCCGGGTCGGCCGTCTACGGCCTGCGCACGCCGACGCGAGGTTGCATTTGGTGATGTCCGGGCCGCACTTAGCCGCGGTTCACGGGCCCCCTTGGGAGCGCGTGGAGTTCACGCGGCAGGGGGTGCGGGTCGACGATGGCGTGCTTCGGCGGCTGCGCATCAACGTGGGCCCCATCGGACTCGCCTTGGCCGCGCTCACCTACCTTGCACTATTCGCCTGCCTTTGGACCATTGGAATGGTGGCGCGAGAGCTCCACCGGTTTCGCCCGGTGGCCGGCGACGGCCTCGGCGCGCTCGAGGGGCGCGCCGAAGGCGAAGAAGGGCCGCTCGTGTTCGTCGCCACCGTCCTGGGCGAACCGAGGCGCTGGCGCATGCCCGACGGGGCGAGCGTAAAAGGCGTGAAGGCCGGCGAGCCGCTGACGCTCGTGGGGCGTTTTCAACAGCTGAGCGCCGGCCTTCGTGAGGGCGTCCTTCCTTGGCCCGAGGGCGGAGAGTGCTTTGTCGGCGACCGAACGCGGGCGGCCGAGGCGGCCCTTGGTCGGCGGCTCGGACCGGCCTACGTGGTGGCGGCCCTAGGAACGGCGACGGGGCTCGGTGCGCTCGTCGCGGGCGTGGTGCGCCTGCTCACGATCTGACCCCGTAGAAGCCCCAGAAGCGGGTTTTGCACCGGAAAATACGGTACGGTGTAGCGGTGCGGCTTCCCCTCCTTTTCTTGCTCCCTCTGAGCGCCGCGGCGCTCGCCGGCTGTGCCGTCGACCACGAGGGCCTCGGCCAGCTCGGCTCGGACTGTGTAAGCAACGACGACTGCTTGCTCGAGGGCAGCTGCTTCGTGACCGATTGCGTCGGCGGACGCTGCATGCCGGCGGGCGATACGTGCGCGGCGAACGAAACCTGCAACGGCACCGATTGCGTTCCCACCGTGAGCTGCAACGCGTCCGAATGCGATGCGGAGCTGGGCAGCACACTCCTTTGCCGCGAGGGCATTTGTGCAGAAGACGGCACCTGCACGACTCGCAGCCTTTGCGAAGCGGGCATGGAGTGCTGCGGCGGCGAATGCATGCGCTGCGAGACCGACGATCCGTGCATGGTGGCCAACTGCGACGCCGAGCTCGGATGCGTCATCGACCCGCGCCGCGCCGGCGTTGGCTGCGATCTCAACGGCGACTTTTGCGACGGCGTGGGAACCTGCAACGACTCCGGTGAGTGCTGCGATGCAAACGGCCTCTGCAATCCATCGAATCCAGAGGACTTCGCCGACCCGTGCGAAGGGGGCGTGGAAAACTGCGACGAAGAGCTGAACCGCTGCGTCGGTTGCATCACGAACGACGGCTGCCCGCCGATCGTCGAAACGCCGCGCTGCGACGGGCGCTTTGCTCCGAACGACGGCCAGTGCGTGATCGACCTGACCGAGACGGTCACGCCGCGCATGTGCAACGCCGGTCTTTGCGTGAACGAGGAGTCCTTTCAGCGCCCTTTTGAATGCCGCCGTGAAGGAACCGACGGGGCGTGCTCCGCCCCCACGAGTCGAACCGTCGGCTGCAACTTCTCCGGCGCCGAGACGTGTGTGGAAGTGATCCCGTCCGCTCAGCGAATCGACCGCATCTTCGCCTGCACGGGGGCGGGAAACTGCGAGGGGACGGACATCGTCGACGACACCTTCGTTTGCGACCGGGAAACGGATGCCATCTCCTGCGGGGCCACCGAACCAGGTACCTGCAACTACGAGGGCTTCTGCGATGAGACCGCCAGTCGAACGCAGACCACGTTTGCCTGCGCGGATGCCTCCTGCACGCCGAGTCCAATGACGATCGCCTGCACCCGAAACCGCGACGGTATGGATTGCGGTACGCCAACGAGTACGCCGTGGAGCGCGTGCATGGTGGACCCGGAAAACCCCTGCCGACGCATTGAAACGCGTGACGTCACCACGGGAACGTGCGGCGGCGACAACTGCGTCACGAATACCGTTACCGAGACGCGGCCATGTGGCCCTTCGACGAACGGCGACACGTGCGCGGCGCCGACCGATCCGCCGTGGGGAGCCTGCGCGCCCGACCCGGGCAATGAATGCCGACTCGTGGAGCGGCGAACCGTCATGGTTGGCATGTGCATGGACGAGACCTGCACGATGGTGCCCGTGGATGAAGAGCGCGATTGCACCACGGACGACACGGACGGTGACCCATGCGGGATGCTCGCGAATCCGGCCTGTCAGGCGCCTTCGCCGCTGAACGGCACTTGCGAGGGAACGCGCAGGGTTAACCGGTGCGATTCAGGCGCGTGCGTGCCGGTCGACGAAACGTGCGAGCTGCCGATGGGTACGGTGTGCGATGAGACGGTGTTCGGACAGTGCCGACCCACCGGCAGCAATCAGTGCGGCATGGGCATGCGCTCTCGGCAAATGTTCCGATGCAATAACGATGGTGGAGTTTGCGGATCGCGCGCCGAGACGATGCAGACATGCACCGTTCCCGACGACACGCCATGCGGCGACGAAAGCGCGTGCATCGCCGACGGAGACGGAGTCTGCAGTGGAGGGGCTTGCACACAGTCGGATGTGTGCAGCGTGTGTGACCCGGACTGCGCGTCTGGCGAGATGTGCGCGTGCGGTACGGTCAACGCCGGCGGGGCGAGCCGAGCTGGGTGCACTTGCGTGCCCAACTAACCCCAGTGTTCGCTTGCGTCTGTTCGGGGCATACGACTGGAGGCACCGATGCGGCGTCATTCCTCCTCGGGCGTGGCGCTGCCACGCGGTCGTCGTCTTTCC